>NZ_JBNHHB010000076.1:0-23343 GCF_059091905.1 Arthrobacter sp. Dra40 | reverse complement strand
TGACGCGGGCGACGTTGTGCGGTTTGCCGGTGGCGCGGGCGCGATCCCGCGCCCGGGCCACCTGACGAGGCGTCAGTGTCAGGATGGTGCCCTCGACATTAAGCCTGCGCGGTTCCGCGGGAAGCCTCTGGCGGTTGGCTACGGCGTTGGCCACGACGTCAGCCATGGACAGGCGGCCCTTGATCTCTGCCACGGCGGCGCTGGGTTCGGGCACGGCCCGGACCCCTGGCATCAGGTTGCCCAGGGTGGACATGACCACACCGGTTTCACCCAGCGAGGGCAGGACGCGCTCGATGTACTTCATGAAGGAGTTCGACGGTCCCACCAGCAGCACGCCGGCGGACTTGAGCCGTTCCCGGTGCGAATACAGCAGGTACGCCGCGCGATGCAGGGCAACGGCGGTCTTGCCCGTTCCGGGACCGCCTTGGACCACGAGGATCCCCGGCATCGGGGCCCTGATGATGCGGTCCTGTTCGGCTTGGATGGTGCCGACGATGTCGGACATCGCCCCGGTCCGCTTGGAATTCAGCGCCGCCAGCAGGGCGCCTTCGCCCTGCAGCGTGCCGCCGTCGGCCAACATGGTCGAATCCAGCACATCGTCTTCGATTCCCTTGACCTGATGTCCTTGCAGAATCAGGTGGCGGCGGCGCCGGACACCGAGCCGTTCAAAAGCCGTCGCCTGATAGAACGCCCCGGCTTCGGGCGCCCGCCAGTCCACCATCAACTGCTGGAGGTCGGCGGTGCTGAGTCCGATGCGCCCGATGTAGCGGCGTTCGCCGTCGTCCAGATCGAGCCGGCCGAACACCAGCCGGTCATCCACGGCGTTCAACTGGGCCAGCCGGTCCTCGTACATCGCGGCGAACGCATCCCGCTCGGAAATATTCTGCATACTGCCCACCGCACCGCTCCGGCGGACGCGAGCCAACTGCTCCTGTTTTTCTGCGCGCAACTCTTCCAGCCGGCGGTACAGCCCGGCCACGTAAGTGCGCTCAAGTTCAAGCTCGGCATGGGCCGAAGGCGATTCAGGCATATGTGTTTCCCTCCCCAAAAGGCAGACCGTCCATTCTACTACCGGCGCGGTGAATTTTCCTGCACTGCGGGACGAGACCGCGGATGGGCACGCGCCCTTTCGCGGAGGGCGGAGTTTTGCGGCTATTCACGCACCAGAGACCTGATGCGGTGTCCGGTCAACGCCGACCTGCCCCGCAGTGCCGAAAGCTCAAGGACCACGCCGAAGCCGGCCACCTGCACGCCGGCCCGTTCGAACAGTCGGCAGGCGGCGCCGAGCGTCCCGCCGGTGGCCAGCACATCGTCCAGAATGAGAACCCGGGAGCCGGGCGTCAGCTCATCGGCGTGGATTTCCAGCGTGGCCGTGCCGTATTCCAGCGCGTAGTCTTCGGAGATCGTTTCGCGCGGCAGTTTGCCCTTTTTGCGCACGGTGATGACGCCGGTGCCGGAGGCGTAGGCCGCGGCGGCCGACAGCAGGAAGCCGCGGGCCTCCACACCGGCCACGGCATCGAACTGGCCCTCGAACGGGTCGATCAAGGCGCGCACCAAGGCGTGCAGTGCCTCGCCGTCGGCAAAGACGGGGGTCAGGTCCCGGAAGATGATCCCCGGCTTCGGGTAGTCCCGGACCGTCTGGGAAAGACGGTTAACCATGGCTTCGACTGATTCGCGGGGGCGTTCACTCACCCGTCTACCCTACCCGCTGCCGGCGCGCCGCCGCGGCTTCGCGGCCCGGTACGGCGAGACGGTGGGATCGCCTTCGAGCCAAAAGCGCCAGGGGTACGCCTCGGTGCCGCCCTCGCCGCTGACGCCCACCCGCGGACCGGTGCGCACGTGCCGATGGGACGCCCGGATCGGCGGCCGCGCCAGCTCCAGCTGCCCGCGGCTGAAGGCCCTGCCGTTGTCGTCGAGGGTCAGCCCCATCGCGGTGGCCAGCCGTGCCGGACCGCGCGCTAATTCGGCTTCGTTCTTGGCCGAGGCACGACGGCGTCTGGCAAGATCGAGGCCTTCGGTGACTTCACCTGCGCGCAGCAGCGCACCGGTGGCCTGCCCCTCGTGGCCGCAGACGATGTTCACGCAATGGTGCATGCCGTAGGTGAAGTAGACGTAGATGTGGCCCGGCGGGCCAAACATGACCTTGTTGCGGTTCGTGAGGCCGCGAAAAGCGTGCGAGCCGGGATCATGCTCGCCCATGTAGGCCTCCACCTCGGTGAGGCGCACAGCTACCGTCCCCTCCGCCGTCGTATGTGTCAGCCGGGCACCGAGCAGCCCCGGGGCCACGTCCACGGCGGGGCGGCCCAGCCAGTGCCGCAGTGCTGCGTCCACTAGGCGGGCTGGGCGCGCTGGTAAAAGCGCACCAGTGCTTCGAGCCGGTGGGCCGACGCGTGCACCCGGCCGCCGCCCAGAACCGTGGCCAGTGAATCCAGCCGCGCATGCCAGTTGGCCATCAGGCTACTGGCCGTCGTGCTCCCGGGCGCTGTTTCCGGCCCCACATTGTGGACCAGGGTCAGGCGGGTCTTGCCGTCAGCCGGTTCCAGCATCCAGTGGACCGTCCCGGTGCCCTGCGGAGCGTTCCACGTGTAGTCGAGCCGGCTGTCCGCAAGGACATACTCCACGTCCCCGGTCACGGTCTGCTCCGGCAAGCGGAATTCGACGGTGCCTCCGGCCTGCAGCTCCACCCGGCCGGGCCCAAGCCAGGTGCTGAGCAGATCCGGCTCCGTCAGGGCTGCCCAGACCTGGCTGCGGTCGGCGTCGAGCAACCGTTCGAACCGCAGGCAGGTGTGACCCGATTCCTTGGCCACCGTGCCCATCGAGTGCGAGAGCTGGTACTGGCGGGAATAGGCTTCGCGCAGCGGAGTCCACCGGTCGGTTTCCCAGTCCGGCTCCCGTCCTGCCGCAACCTCGGCCAGAGCATCCAGGATGGTTTGCCAGCCCGCGCTCCCTTCGGTGAGGAATTCCGGCCCTTCAGCGCGGGAACGGAATTGAAGCAACGTACCGCCGTCGCTCTCCAGCACCCTCCATTCGATGACAGATTCCTGCCCGAGTTCGTCCTCCCAGCTGAACTGCAGGCTGACCGGAGGCTGGAGCTGCAACACCGTTCCGCTGGAGATACCCCCGCCCAGGTCCAGCTCGTAGGCGTGGCCCAGCTTCCAGTCGTCGTCGAGCGTGCCGAGCCATTTTGCGATGTTGTTTTTCTCCGCCAGCAGGCTCCAGATATAGCTGCGGGGATAGTCGAACGCTCGGTCAAAAGCCAGGACGTAGTCCCCGTCTACACGCTCGATCCGGCCCTCCGGGACCACCTTCTCCTCGTCCTGGCTCAGCGTCGACATGCTCGCTCCTCGGCTCGTTAGCTCTTGGCCCATCGCTTCACAAACTACCGCAGAGCAATTTGCTACCGGCCGGTAACTTCTCTCGTGCGGGCCACCGGGCTCATGGGCGGGGACCGGATGCGTAGTCCCGCGCGCGTTCCAAGCCCGCTTGCAGCGCCTCGATTTGGGCGGCGACGGCGGCAGGCGCGGTGCCGCCCTGCGAGCTTCGGCTGGCCAGCGATCCTTCCACCGTCAGCACTTCACGCACCGCCGGAGTCAAGTGCGGCGAGATGGCAGCAAATTCCTCGTCCGTGAGGTCCCAGAGTTCGACGCCGCGGCTTTCGGCCTGTTTGACTGCTGCACCGGAAAGTTCGTGCGCCTCCCGGAACGGGATGCCTTGGCGGACCAGCCATTCGGCGATGTCGGTGGCCAGCGCGAAACCCTGCGGCGCCAGCGCTTCCAGCCGGGCCGTGTGGAAGACCAGGGTGTCAACCATTCCGGCAACTGCCGGCAGCAACAGTTCCAAGGTATCCGCGGCGTCGAAGACCGGTTCCTTGTCTTCCTGCAGGTCGCGGTTGTAGGCCAGCGGCAGGCCCTTCAAAGTGGCCAAGAGGCCGGTCAGGTCCCCGATCAGCCGGCCGGCTTTGCCGCGGGCCAGTTCCGCCACGTCCGGGTTCTTCTTCTGCGGCATGATCGAGGAGCCCGTGGAATAGGCATCATCCAGCGTCACGAAGGAAAATTCCTTGGTGGCCCAGAGGATGACTTCCTCCGAGATGCGCGACAGGTCGACGCCGATCATGGCCGCCACCCAGCTGAACTCGGCAAAGACATCCCGGGAGGCGGTTCCATCGATCGAGTTCCACACCGCGGAGTCGAATCCGAGGTCGGCTGCCACGGCATTGGGGTCCAGGCCAAGAGAGGAGCCGGCCAAGGCACCGGAGCCGTAGGGAGAGACAGCCGCCCGCTTGTCCCAGTCCGCCAGCCGCTGCACGTCGCGCAGCAGGGCCCAGGCGTGGGCCAGCAGATGATGGGACAGCAGGACCGGCTGGGCGTGCTGCAGGTGTGTGCGGCCGGGCATGGCGGCCTCTGGATGCCGGCGGGCCTGCGCCAGCAGCGCGTCAATGGTCGCCAGCACGCCGCGGGCGATGATCCGGGCGTGGTCGCGCAGGTACATCCGCCCCAACGTCGCAATCTGGTCGTTGCGGGAACGTCCGGCGCGGAGTTTGCCGCCCAGCTGGGTGCCCGCCCGTTCGATCAGCCCGCGCTCGAGGGAACCGTGCACGTCCTCGTCCGACTCGGTGGCCACGTAGGCGCCGGACTGCACGTCGTCGTCGAGCTGGTCCAGCGCAGCAAGCATGCCCTCCAGCTCCGTGTCGTCCAGCAGGCCGGCCTTGTGCAGCACCTTGGCGTGAGCGCGGGAACCGGCGATGTCGTAGCGTGCCAGGCGCCAGTCGAAGTGCGTCGACTTGCTCAGCGCGGCCAAGGCATCGGCAGGGCCACCGGCAAAGCGGCCACCCCACAGGGCGCCTTCGTTGGTGTGCCCGGCTCCGGTACTGTTCGGTTCCTGCGTCACGTTATGTTCCCTTTCCGCCAGGTTGCCCTGGTGACGGTTCCGCGCTCTGCCGTGCCGGCCGGCGGTGGTTGGCTCGTTGCGCCGGCTGACGAGCCGGCTGCCGCAGCTGCTGCTGAGGCTAGGTTATTGGATTCAGGCGTTGCGGGAGGATTCATCGGCAAACTGCAGGAACCGGGCGGCCAGATCGGCGCCGCCTGCAGGGTCCCGTGTCACCAGCAGGACGGTGTCGTCGCCCGCAATGGTGCCCAGCACCGACGGCATGACCGAGTGATCGATGGCCAGCGCCAGAAAATTGGCTGCTCCCGGCGGTGTCCGCAGGACCACCAGGTTGGCCGAGGCTTCGGCGGTGACCAGCAGGTCGGCGCAGAGGCGGGCCAGCCGGGCGTCCAGGATTTCCTGCGTGACGCCGCTCTGCGGCGTGCGCTCACCGCCTTCGCTGGGCACGGCATAAATCAGCCCGCCGTCATGGCCGCGCACCCGCACGGCGCCCAGTTCCACCAGGTCCCGGGAGAGCGTGGCCTGCGTGACTTGGACCCCCTCGTCCGCCAGCCGGGCTGCGAGTTCGGCCTGTGAGCGCACGGACTCGCCGGTAAGGATTGCGGTGATCTTGGCCTGGCGGGCGGTCTTGGTGGCGGGCATCGTCGTCATGGCCTTCAGGCCCGGGCCAAAGGAGCCAGCGACGACTTGTCCATAAGCCACGCCATCAGCGCCTTTTGCGCGTGCAGCCGGTTTTCCGCCTCGTCCCACACCACCGATTGCGGACCGTCGATGACTTCGGCAGCGATTTCGTAGCCGCGGTACGCCGGCAGGCAGTGCAGCACGATGGCGTCGTCGGCCGCCAGTTTCAGCGCTGCCTCATCCACGGCGTAGTCCTGGAACAGTTCCAGCCGCTGGGCTTTCTCGTCTTCCTGCCCCATCGAGACCCAGGTATCCGTGGCGATGACATCGGCGCCCGCGAGCGCTTGCGCCGCGTCGGTGGTAATCCGTACCGATCCGCCGGTCTTGGCGGCCCGAGCTTCGGCCTCCGCCACGACGGCGTCCGTCGGCAGGTAGCCGGCCGGTCCGGCGATGCGCACGTGCATGCCCGCCGTCGCTCCCGCGAGCAGGTACGAGTTGGCCATGTTGTTGGCTGCGTCGCCAAGGTAGGTCATGGTCAGCCCGGCGAGCTTGCCCTTGTGCTCCTGCACGGTCAACAGGTCCGCCAGCAACTGGCACGGATGATAGTCGTCGGAGAGTGAATTGATCACCGGGATGCGGGAAATCGCTGCCATCTCCTCCAGCCCCGAGTGGGCGAAGGTCCGCCAGACGACGGTGGAGACCATCCGCTCCAGCACCTTGATGGTGTCCGCGACGGACTCCTTGTGTCCCAGCTGGGACTCGCCGGGGTTGATGATCAGCGGCACGCCGCCCAGGTCGGCGATGCCGGCGGCGAAGGAGACCCTGGTGCGTGTGGAGGTCTTGTCGAAAACCACGGCCACGGTCTTGCGGCCCGCCCCGTCGCCGGCGTACGGCTGGTACCGGTAGGGGGACTGCTTCATGTCGGCTGCCAGCCGCAGGACTTCGGCCTGCTCGGCCGGGCTGAGGTCGGTGTCCTTGAGGAAATGGCGGATCATGAGGCGTCCTTGCTGGGTGCAGCGGCCCGGGCAGCCGCGGTGGTCAGAATGTCCGGCAGGGCGGCAGTGAACCGGGCCGCGTCTTCGGCGGTCAGGATCAGCGGCGGGGCCAGCCGCAGCGTGCGCGGACCGGGATTGTTGATGATGAAGCCGGCCTCCAAAGCTGCTGCCACGGCGGCAGCGGCAATATCGGCGTCCAGGTCGATTCCGATGAGGAAACCCTCGCCGCGGACCTCGGCAACGTGCTCCACGGCGGCAAGGTCCCGACGCAGGTGCTCCCCGAGCCCGGTTACATGACCCAGCAGCCCGCGGGACTCGATGGCATACAGCGTTGCCAGCCCCGCCGCCGTCGCCACCGGGTTGCCGCCGAACGTGGTGCCGTGCTGGCCCGCCGTCAGAAGCCCGGAGGCTGTTTCGCCGAAGGTGATGAGCGCCCCGATGGGCAGTCCACTGCCCAGGCCCTTGGCCAAGGTCATGGCGTCGGGCAGGATCTGCTCACCCCCGGCCACGTTGCCCTGGAACGCGAACCAGTTGCCGGTGCGGCCCACGCCGGTCTGCACCTCGTCCAGGATCAGCAGTGCTCCTGCGGCCGCTGTGGCCTCACGGGCAGCCTTCAGATAGCCTTCCGGCAGCGGCCGGACGCCCACTTCGCCCTGGATCGGTTCCAGCACGACGGCGGCCACCGTCTCGTCGACGGCGGCGCGCAAGGCCTCCTCGTCGCCGAAGGGAAGATGGACCACACCGCCGGGCATCGGCTCGAAGGGTTCGCGGTAGGCCTGCTTGGCCGTCAGCGCCAGGGCGCCCATGGTGCGGCCGTGAAACGCCCCTTCGAGGGCAAGGATCTTGGTGCGCGAGGGACTGGAGTTCCGGCGGGCGAGTTTGAACGCCGCTTCGTTGGCTTCAGTGCCGGAGTTGGTGAAGAACACCTTGGATCCCGCGGGGGCGCCGGCGAGCTGCAGCAACCGTTCGGCCAGCGCGATCTGTGCCGGGCTGGTAAAGAAGTTCGAGACATGGCCGAGGGTGGACAGTTGGCTGGACACGATGCCGGTCAGGAACCCGTCCGCGTGGCCCAGGGCGTTCACCGCAATTCCGCCGAGCAGGTCAAGGTATTCCCTGCCGTCGGCGTCCCAGACCGTGCAGCCCTGGCCGCGGACCAGGACACGCTGCGGGGTTCCGAAAACGCCCATCAGCGACTCGCGGTACCGTTGAAGCAGCTGCTGGCTGTCCAGGTTTTCCAGGCCGGCGAGCAGGTCCGCCGTGGACACTGGATCGGCAGTATTCATGCTTCTTCCCCATCCGGAACAATTTGGGTGCCGATGCCGGCAGCAGTGAATATTTCCAGCAGGATGGAGTGCGCCATCCGGCCGTCGACGACGGCGGCCCGCTCCACTCCCCCGTCGACCGCTTTCAGGCAGGCTTCCATCTTGGGAATCATGCCGGACTGCAGCTGAGGCAGCAGCTGGCGCAGCTCCCCGGCCGTCAGCGACGATATCAATGAGGACTTGTCCGGCCAGTTGGCAAACAGCCCCTCCACGTCGGTGAGGATGACCAGGCGCGAGGCGTGCAGGGCATCGGCGACGGCAGCGGCCGCGGTATCCGCGTTGACATTGAGCACTTGGTTCGTGCCTTCGCCGTTGCCGCCGATTTCCGGGGCCACGGTGGAGATGACCGGAATCCGTCCAGCATCAAGCAGGTCCAGGATGGCGGACGGATTGACGCCCACCACTTCGCCGACCAGGCCCAGGTCGACCTCTTCGCCGTCCACCACGGTGCCCGTGCGCACTGCCTGCAGCAGCCCGCCGTCTTCACCCGAGAGGCCCACGGCGTACGGCCCGTGCGAATTAATCAGGCCGACCAGTTCCCGGCCCACCTGTCCGGTAAGCACCATGCGGACCACGTCCATCGCTTCGGGGGTGGTGACGCGAAGACCGCCCTTGAATTCGGATTCGATGCCCAGCCGGGAGAGCATGGCATTGATCTGCGGACCGCCACCGTGGACGACCACCGGTCTGATGCCGGCGTGATGGAGGAAGACGATGTCCTCGGCGAACGCCTGCCGCAGTTCGTCATTGACCATGGCGTTGCCGCCGTACTTGATCACCATCGTGGTCCCGGCGAACCGCTGGATCCAAGGCAGGGCTTCGATCAGCGTGGCGGCCTTGTCCTGGGCCATCAGCATTGTGTTCATTATCGATCCTCAGCTGGAGTAGGCGGAGTTCTCATGCACGTACTCGTGCGTGAGGTCGTTGGTCCAGATGGTGGCGCTTTCGGTGCCGGCTTTCAGGTCTATCACCACGGCCACGTCGCGGCCGCTCAAGTCCACCAGCTCGCGGGACTCTCCCACTCCGCCGTTGCGGCACACCTGCACGCCGTTCATGCTGACGTTGAGCTGGTCCGGCTCGAATACGGCGTCGGTCGTGCCCACGGCTGACAACACGCGGCCCCAGTTCGGGTCGTTGCCGAAGATAGCCGTCTTGAACAAGTTGGAGCGGGCCACTGCGCGGCTGACCGTTTCCGCATCCCGCTCGGACGCGGCGTTGATCGTGGTGACCGCGATGTCATGGCTGGCGCCCTCGGCATCGGTAATCAGCTGCCGGGCCAGGTCCGCGCACACGCCGGTGAGGGCAGCCGTGAAATCTTCCAGTGCGGGGACGACCGCTGAGGCGCCCGAGGCCAGCAGCACCACCGTGTCGTTGGTGGACATGCAGCCGTCAGAATCGGTCCGGTCGAAGGTCAAGCGGGCCGCCTCGCGCAGCGCCGCCTGCAGCTGAGGCGGGGCCAGTTCGGCATCGGTGGTGATGACCACCAGCATGGTGGCCAGGCCGGGCGCGAGCATGCCGGCGCCCTTGGCCATGCCGCCGATGCTGTAGCCGCCCCCGGAGAACAGGGCCTGCTTGGACACGGAATCGGTGGTCATGATGGCTTCGGCCGCGTCGGCGCCGCCGTCGTTGGACAAGGCCTGTGCGGCGGCTTCAACACCGGGCAGCAGCTTGTCCATCGGCAGCTGCTCACCGATCAGCCCGGTGGAGCACACCACCACATCGCCTGCCGAGATACCGAGCAGATCGGCCGTTTTCTCGGCGGTGGCATGGGTGTTCTGGAAGCCCTCGGCACCGGTGCACGCGTTGGCACCGCCGGAGTTGAGCACGACTGCGTCGGCCCGGCCATCGGTGAGCACCTGCCGCGACCAGTGGACCGGGGCCGCAGCCACGCGGTTGGAGGTGAAGACGCCCGCCGCCGCGCGCCGGGGTCCGTCGTTGACCACCAGTGCAACATCAGGTTTCCCCGAGGCTTTGAGGCCGGCAGTCGCGCCGGCGGCGCGGAATCCTTTCGGTGCGGTAACGCTCACGGTGCAATCCCCTGCTGGGTCAGGCCGGCGGTCTCGTCGAGGCCGAGGGCAATGTTCATGGACTGGATAGCGCCGCCGCCTGTTCCCTTGGTGAGGTTGTCAATGGCGCAGCTGACGACAACCCGGCCTGCGTGCTCATCGAAAGCCAGCTGCAGGACGGCATGATTGCTGCCCTGGACGGCCTTGGTGTGCGGCCATTGGTCCGCGGGCAGCAGGTGCACGAAGGGCTCGTCAATGTAGGCGGCCTCCCACGCACGGCGCAATTGGCCGGCATTGGTACCGGGCTTGACGCGGGCAGTAGCCGTGGTCAGGATACCGCGGCTCATCGGCGCCAGAGTGGGCGTGAAGGAGATCTTGACCGACTGGCCCGCAGCCGCCGAGAGACCCTGTTCAATTTCCGGGGTGTGCCGGTGGCCGCCGCCGACGCCGTACGGGCTCATGCCGCCCATCACTTCAGACCCGATCAGGTGCACCTTGGCGGACTTGCCCGCACCGGAGGTCCCGGAGGCAGCGACTATCACCACATCCTCGGGCTCGAGCAATCCGGCGGCGAATCCGGGCGTCAGCGCCAGCAGCGAACTGGTGGGATAGCAGCCCGGGACGGCGATCCGGCGGGCGCCCTGCAGCTTTTCCCGGTGACCAGGCAGTTCGGGAAGTCCGTAGGGCCAGCTGCCGGCGTGGGACGTGCCGTAGAACTTCTCCCACGCCAACGGATCCACCAGCCGGTGGTCCGCGCCGGCATCCACGACCAACGTATCCTCCGGCAGCGCGGCGGCGATGGCGGCGCTGGCGCCGTGCGGCAAGGCCAGGAACACCACATCGTGCCCGGACAAATTCTCCACCGTGGTGTCCACCAGGACTTTGTCCGCCAATGAGTGCAGGTGCGGCTGCAGTTCACCCAGCCGCGATCCGGCATTGCTGTGCGCGGTGATCGCTCCGATGGAGACCTCGGGGTGGCCGACCAGCAGGCGGAGAACCTCGCCACCTGCGTAGCCGCTGGCACCGGACACCGCAACCTTAATTGTCATGACGCACAGCTTACAGCAAAAGTATTCATGAGTCAGGATATTTATGCACCGCAGGGCCTGACACTCCCACCGGAACTGCGGAACGAGGCACCTGAACGCCTACGATGGGTTCGGAGCCGGCCGGTCCGCCGCGGCAGGTCAGCCGGCATCAACTGTCCCTCTGTGTAAAGGAGACCCTCAATGGCCAAGGCGATCGTCGCTGCCGCTCCCGGCGGCCCGGAAGTACTGCAACTGCAGGAGGTTGAGATCCCGGAGCCCGGCCCGGGCCAACTGCTGGTCAAGGTGGCAGCAGTTGGAGTGAACTTCGTCGAGACCTACGAGCGCAGCGGCGTGTACAACGTCGCGTTCCCCTATACGCCCGGCTCGGAGGCCGCCGGCACGGTGGAGGCCATCGGCGACGGCGTCACAGGGTTCAAGCCCGGAGACCGCGTCGCCTTTGCCGAAGGCGAACGTACCTATGCCGACTACACCGTGGTCTCCGCGGATGCGGCGCTTCCGGTTCCGGAGGGCGTGGACGACGACGTCGCGGCGGCCATCCCGCTGCAGGGCATGACGGCACATTACCTGGTCAACTCCAGCTTCAAGGTCCAGCCCGGGCAGACGGTGCTCACCCACGCCGGTGCCGGCGGCGTCGGCCTGATCCTGACCCAGTTGCTCAAGGACAAGGGTGCCCGGGTGATAACCACTGTGTCCACCGACGAAAAGGAGGAACTGGCCCGCAGCGCCGGGGCGGACGAAGTGCTCCGGTATGAAGGGTTCGCCCGGCGGGTGCGGGACCTGACCGGCGGCACGGGAGCGGACGTGGTGTACGACGGAGTTGGCAAGGACACCTTCGACGGCTCGCTGGCGAGCCTGCGGACCCGCGGCATGCTGGTGCTTTTCGGCGGCGCCTCGGGCCAGGTGCCGCCGTTCGACCTGCAGCGGCTCAACCAAGGCGGATCGCTGTTCGTCACTCGACCCAAGCTGGACGACCACCTGCTGACGCCGCAGGAACGGCGCTGGCGGTCCAGCGAACTGTTCGACGCCGTACTGTCCGGCCGTTTGGACATTCGGATCGGCCGGAAGTACCCCCTGGCCGCGGCAGCGCAGGCCCACGAGGATCTGCAGGCCCGCCGCACCACCGGCAAGCTGCTCCTGGTTCCGTGACGGCCTCGGGAAGGGGGTCAGCCGAGGGCTGGAGCGGTCTCCCGGAAAATGATCTTCGGTGCGGCCGACCCTCCGACCGCCAGGGCCGCGGTCAGGCCGGGCGGAACTTCTCCGCCGGCCTCCGCCAGCTCAAGGTCCAGCAGTTGCAGTCCCGGACGGTGCCCTGCCTCCCCCGGCCAGCCTGACAGCTGTGGCCCACCATCGGCACTTGCGACGCCAATCGTGTCCGGCGACAGCCGCAGTCCATGGCCGGTGGACTTCAGCACAGCCTCTTTCCTGGTCCACAGCCTGGCCCGCAGGCGGCTCGGGTCGGCCGCATGTTCCACCAGCGGCCGCTCGGATTCGGTGAGCATGACGGCGTCGATATTGTCCTCGGGCCGGAACGCGCCGGCCCCGGCGTCCTCGAGGTCGACGCCGAGCAGCACGGGGCGGAACGAGAGCGCGGCCAGCAGCCAGTTTCCCGAACGGGCATAGCTGAGGCGGGCGGGCGCCGGGACGCCGTCCAGCAACAGCTGCGGCTGGCCGTGCCGGCCGTCGTTGCCCCGCTGGCAGTTGCGGCAGTCGAACGACAGCACCATCCGGTCGGCGTCGACGTTCAGTTCCTGCGCCGCCAGCAGGCGGACTGCTTCGCGGGTGCGTGCCCGGACGCTGGGACGCCGGCCTGCCTCGGTAGCGGCAGCAAACCCTTCCTGCAGCTGTACCAGCTGCAGTATCACCTGGGCTTTCATGCGTTCCTTTCCCCTTCCCCCACGACGGCGGAGCTCCGCCTGCGTCGGAGGGACCCGCCGTCGTTATTCACCTCGGTCGCCGGTCAGCGCTGGACTGCGCCGCAGCGGGCTGCGGCGAGGTCCACGGCTTGTGCCCGGGCCGCCGAAGCTTCGTCGGCGGTCAGCGTGCGGTCCGCCGCACGGAACCGGAGCCCAAAGGCCAGCGATTTCTTGCCGGGCTCAATCCCGCTGCCTGCATAAACATCGAACAGCGCCACGTCTTCCAGCAGCTCGCCGGCGCCTTCCCGCAGCGCCTCGCGGACTGCTTCGGCAGGAACCGTGGAATCCACCACCAGTGCGACGTCTTGGGTGGAGACGGGGAAGGTGGACAGATGCTTCGCCACGATTACGTCCGCGGCGGCCTCGAAGAGTGCCTCGCCGTTCAGTTCCATGGCTGCGGTGCGCGCGGGCAGGTCCCAGTCCTGGAGCAGCTTCGGATGCAGCTCGCCGGCGTAGCCGACCACCTCGCCGGTGCGCAAGGACAGCTGCGCGGTGCGGCCAGGGTGGAAGGCCTGGTGCTCGCCCTGGGCGACCACCAGTTCGACGCCGAGGATGTCGCCGACGGCCAGGGCAGTGTCCAGGGCGTCGGACCATTCCCAGGCGCGCGGGGTGAATCCGGCGCCGGGTGCTGCCTCGTGCCCGGTCAGGACTGCTGCCACGTGCCACGGCTGGTCGGGGATGCCTGCCTGCAGTTCCTCAAGCACTTCCTCCGAGGGCTTGGCGCCCAGCGGCGGCAGGACCGGGGACCCGGTCTTGTCGCCGGGCAGGAACACCAGGCCGCCTTCATACAGGGCGAGGTCCCGGAAGCCGCGGGAATGGTTGCGGCGTGCGGTCTCCAGCAGGTTCGGCAACAGGCTGGTGCGCAGGTATCCGAATTCCGCGGAAATCGGATTTGCCAGCTTAATCGCGGAAACTTCGGACCCGGCCTCGGGAGTGCCGAAGGTTCGGTTTTGCTCCGTGGAAACAAACGGGTAGCTAAGCACCTCGGTCAGGCCGGCATCGGCCAGTGTTTGCAGCACGCGGCGGCGCAGCTGCTGGCCGCGGGTGAGGCCACGTCCGGGCGGCGCCACCGGCAGGGTGGCCGGAATCCGGTCGTAGCCGACCAGCCGAGCGATCTCCTCGACCAGGTCTTCCTTGATGGCCAGGTCCGGACGCCAGCTGGGCGCCGTGACTTGCAGTCCGCCGTCGTAATGCTCGAAGGAAGCGCCGACGCCGGTCAAGGCGGATTCGATTTGCCCGGCGGTGTACTCGACTCCGATCAGGCGGCAGGCGAAACCTTCGGGCAGGTCGATGACCACCGGTTCGGGCCGCTCCCCAACGTCAGTTGCCGCCGTATCGGCGGTGCCGCCGGCGAGTTCAACGAGCAGGTCCACGGCACGCTGCGCGGCTTCGTCCGCGATCTCCCAGTCCACTCCGCGCTCGTTCCGCTTGGATGCCTCCGAAGGCAGCTTGTGGCGGCGGCGGGTTCGGCCCATGGAGACGTCGTCAAAGTGCGCGGACTCGATCAGCACGGTGGAGGTGCCGTCTCCCACTTCGGTCTCGGCACCGCCCATCACACCGGCCAGGCCGATGGCGCCGCGGTCGTCGGTAATCAGCAGGTCTTCGGTGGAGAGCTTGCGCTCCTTGCCGTCCAGCGTCACCAGGGTCTCCCCCGGATGCGCCCGGCGTACCACTATGGGGCCCTGAAGCTTGGCCGCGTCGTAGAAGTGCAGCGGCTGGCCCAGTTCCAGCATTACGTAGTTGGAGATGTCCACCACCAGCGAGATGGAGCGCATACCGGCCAAGCGCAGCCGGGACGCCATCCACTGGGGCGTCGGGCGGGACGGATCGACCCCACGGACCGTGCGGGCCACGAAGCGGTCGCAGCCGGGCTTGCCGTAGACCGGAGCCTGGTCTTCGAGCCGGACGGGGTAACCCTCGCCGGCGGCTTCGGGCACCTCGACCTGCCCGGCCGGGTCGGTGAACGCGGTGCCGGTGGCGAGCGCATATTCGCGGGCCACACCGCGGATGGAGAAGCAGTAGCCGCGGTCGGGCGTTACGTTAATCTCGGCTGCCTCGTCGGTCAGGCCGAGCAGTTCCATTGCGTCAGTACCGACGTCGGGGTCGAGGCCCAGCCGGGAAAGCACGATGATCCCGTCGTGGTCCTCACCGATGCCGAGTTCTCGGGCGGAGGCGATCATCCCGGCGGAGGTGTGCCCGTAGGTTTTGCGCGGGGTGATCCGGAAGTCTCCGGGCAGCACGGCGCCCGGCAGCGTCACGACGACCTTGTCGCCGGCCTCGAAGTTGTGGGCGCCGCAGACAATGCCCTGCACGCCGGACGGATCGATTCCGTCGCCGGTGAGCGGCTGCCCGGCGCCTTCCGGCACCACCCGGACCTGGCACCAGTTGATGGTCTTGCCGTTCGTCTGCGGCTCCTTGACCACATCGAGGACCTGGCCCACCACGATCGGCCCGGAGACCGAATCGGACGGTCGGTGCACGTCCTCTTCTTCAAGCCCGACCTTGACGAGGTCGGCCATTACATCCTCGGCGGTAGCGTCCGCGGGAACCTGCGCGTACTCGCGCAGCCAGGAAAGGGGAATACGCATAAGTTTAGATCTCCATCCCGAAGTGCTGGCTGAAGCGGACGTCGCCTTCAATCATGTCGTGCATGTCCGGGACGTCGTTGCGGAACATGAGGGTGCGCTCGATGCCCATGCCGAAGGCGAAACCGGAATACTCCTCAGGATCGATGCCGGCAGCGCGCAGCACGTTGGGATTGACCATGCCGCAGCCGCCCCACTCGATCCAACGGGGGCCGCCCTTGGCACCGGGGTGCCAGATGTCCATCTCGGCGGAAGGCTCGGTGAACGGGAAGTAGGCCGGACGCAGGCGGATCTTCGCTTCGGCACCGAACATCTGCCGGGAGAAGTGCTCCAGCGTGCCGCGCAGGTCGGCCATCGTGAGCCCCTTGTCCACGGCCAGGCCTTCGAACTGGTGGAAGACCGGAGTGTGGGTGGCGTCCAGTTCATCCGTGCGGAAGGTCCGGCCCGGGCACAGCACGTAGACCGGCAGGTCCCGTTCCAGCATGGAGCGGACCTGTACCGGGGAGGTATGGGTGCGCAGCACCAGGTGGGCCTCCGGCGGCTCCACGAAGAAGGTGTCCTGCATCTCCCGAGCCGGGTGGTCCGGCTTAAAGTTCAGGGCGTCGAAGTTGAACCACTCGGATTCCACCTCGGGTCCCTCGGCGATCTCCCAGCCCATGCCCACGAAGATATCGCTGACGCGTTCCTGCAGTATGGAGAGCGGATGCCGGGCACCGGCACGACGGCGGCGCGGAGCCGCGGTCACATCCACGGCTTCCTCCACGAGGATCTGCGCTTCCCGTTCGGCTTCCAGCTCTGCGGTGCGGGCAGAGAGCGCCTGGTTAATCCGTCCCCGGGCCGGGCCGATGATCTTGCCGGCAGCTGCTTTGTCTTCTTTGGCCAGTTTGCCGATCTGCCGGTTGGCCAAACTCAGGGGAGATTTCTCGCCGGTGTGGGCGAGCCGGGCAGTCTTAAGCCCGTCCAGGTCTGACGCTGCCTTGAATGCCATCAATGCCTGCTCGACGGCGGCGGAGACCGCCGCTTCATCGAGCGGGCTGGGCACGGGCAGCTCCTGGGCTGGGGGTGTCACGTCAGACATATGCTGTTGGGACCTCGGAATAGGTTAAAGGGTTTCTGCCCGCGTGCGGGCAACCAGACCAGTCTAGTTCACGGTCAGGCACGGCCTCGAAACGCTTACGATGGCCCGGTGACCCCGTTGGAGAAGCTGCGTGCCGGCTGCAACCTGCTCAATGGCTCAACCCTGCTCGGACTGGGCCTGGCGGCCGCGGTCCGCTGCAGTCTCGCCCGGGGTCCGAAGGGCTTGATCCTGGCCCGGGGCTTTCGGCTTCCGCTGCCGCGGGCATCCGCCTTTACCGTAGGCAACGTGGTGATTCTCCGTGACGGTGCCGAAGTGCTGGCCCGGAATCCAGTACTGCTGGACCATGAGTCCCGCCACAGCTCCCAATATGCGCTCTGCCTCGGCCTGCCGTTCCTGCCCCTGTACGCCTGCGCGGCGGTATGGTCGCTGTGGCGGACCGGCGATCCGGCATCCCGGAACTTCTTCGAACGGCGGGCCGGACTGCGGGCGGGCGGTTACCTGGAGGCATCAGTGCGGCGGGGACCAGGACGCTCCGCTCCATCCGACCCCCACCTGCCGTGATTCCTGCTTCGGGCGACCGCAACACCGGCGACTCCTCCCGGGGGTGCTGGTCAAAAGTTCTCGACCTCGCAGCCCCACCCTTGATCGAATGTGTGTTCTAATGAATGCATGCGCTGGGATGGACAATTAGTCACCGCCGAGGCTCCCGCTGCCTTGCCGGGCCTGGCGAAGCTCAGCAACCTCGTTCGCAGTGTGCAGACACCGGAGTTTGCGGGAATTACCTTTCACGAGGTGCTGGCCAAGTCCGTGCTCAGCAGGGTTCCCAGCCAGTCGGCGATGCCCTTTGCATGGACCATCAATCCTTACAGGGGCTGCTCGCACGCCTGCTCCTATTGCTTCGCACGGAAAACGCACAGTTATCTCGGCCTGGATACGGGGCTGGACTTCGACAGCCAGCTGGTAATGAAGATTAACGCCGGCGAGGTGCTGCGCCGCGAACTCGCCAAGCCGTCGTGGAAGCGGGAACAGGTGGCCATGGGCACCAACACTGACCCCTACCAGCGCGCCGAAGGCCGATACAAGCTCATGCCGGAGATCATCAAGGCTTTGGCGGATTCGGGAACGCCGTTTTCGATCCTCACCAAAGGGACCCTGCTGGCGCGCGACCTGCCGCTGTTGCGCGACGCTGCCAAGGACGTCAGCGTCGGCATGGGCATCTCCCTGGCCATGACCGATGCCGAGCTGGCCCACCGCGTGGAACCCGGAACGCCGACGCCGCGGGCCCGGCTGGATCTGATTGCCAAGCTCAACGACGCCGGCCTGCCCTGTTCAGTCATGGCCATGCCGATCCTGCCCTGGCTGACGGATTCCGAGGAAGCGCTCGACGGCCTTTGTGCCGCCGTCGCTGCCGCCGGGTCCACCCGCTTCACGGCAGGGGCGCTGCACCTGCGCCCTGGAGCCAGGGAATGGTACATGCAGTGGCTGGCCAAAGAATATCCGCACCTGGTCGGCCGGTACCGGCGCCTGTACGACGGCGGGACTTATGCCGCCAAGGATTACCGGCGCTGGCTGGCCGCACGCGTGGGCGTGGCCAAACGGCGGCACGGCTTGCAGGATGCGGCACGCCTGCGCGACATCGACGCCGCGCAACGGGCAGAAACCCCCGCCGGCGAACCGACGGGACGACCGTCCGCGGCCGCGCTCCGTGAGGGTGGGCAAGCGACGTTGTTCTGAACGCAATGGACGGCCTTGTGAGACGGGTGGACGCGGCGGGGAACCCGTCAGGCAGGACGGCGAACTGCCCTGGCTGCCCCTATGACAGCCTTGACGATCGGGAAGTCGGCCGGGATCCAAGGCAATCCCGTTGCTTCGGATTCTTCCAGCGCGATCCACCGCAGTTCGTCGTGGTCCTCAAGCGGCTCCGGCGTGCCGTCGGTAACGTACGCACACCACACCCGCATGGCGGCCGTTTCATTCAACAACCAGCCCTGCTCGTGCGGACCGGCCACCTCATCGCCGAGCTCAATCCCGACCCCAAGCTCCTCGCGGATTTCGCGGCGAAGTGCGTCCTCGCACTTCTCCCCCGGCTCCACTTTGCCGCCGGGAAACTCCCACAGGCCAGCCAACGCCGCCGGCGCGGTGCGCCTGGCGGCGAGAAATTCACGGGGTGCTGCGCGGTTGTCCAGGATCGCTGCACCGACAATTTGTTTCAGGCTCTGTTGCACGCCGACCAGTCTACGGTCCGGTGGTGGTTCACGCCCGCAGGCCCGGACAGGACTGTGCCGGAGTCCACATCCGAAGCTGAGGCCGGAATTGGACACGGCGCTGTTGTGTTGCCGTACAGTAACTGCCGGTGCATTTCAGCAGCCATCGGCATCCCGCCGCTCCCGCCGCAACGGCGCGGCCACTCCCCTTCAGCGCATCCGATGCCACCCAAACGAAAGCCGACGACAGATGAATCCATCAGCCCTGGCAACCACAAGGACGCAGACCGATACCCGCAGGACGGTCTGGGCCATCGTGGCACTGGCCATGGGCGGGTTCGGCATCGGCACCACTGAATTCGCCATCATGGGCCTGCTCCAAAACGTTGCCCAGGGCCTGGACATCAGCATCCCGGAGAGCGGACACCTGATCTCTGCGTATGCGCTGGGCGTTGTCGTCGGGGCGCCCCTGTTGGCCGGCCTCGGAGCCCGGTTGCCGCACAAGCACATGGTGCTGGGATTAATGGTCCTGTTCACGCTGGGTAACCTCTCGTCCGTCCTCGCGCCGGATTATGGCACCATGCTGGTCACCCGGTTCATTTCCGGCCTTCCGCACGGCGCCTACTTTGGCGTGGCCGCGGTTCTTGCGGCATCGCTGGTGTCCCCCACCCGGCGGGCCCAGGCGGTTGCCATGGTGATGCTGGGCCTCTCCGTGGCCAACGTCGTCGGTGTCCCCTTGGTGACCTGGCTGGGCCAGCACTACGGCTGGCGGCTGATGTTCGTGGCCGTCGGCATCGTTGGCGTTGTCACCGTGCTGATGATCCAACGCCTCGTCCCGTTCAGCCCGGCGCACGAAGAAGCCGGTATCAGGCGCGAGCTCCGCGCCTTGACCCGGATCCAGGTGTGGCTGGCCCTGTTGATCGGCGTGGTCGGTTTCGGCGGATTCTTCGCTGTCTATTCCTACATCAGCCCCACCATGACGGAAGTGACCGGCCTGGCCCCGGCGGCCCTTCCGCTGATCGTCGGGCTCTACGGCCTGGGCATGGTCGTGGGCACGTTCATTGGGGGGCGGTTGGCGGACAGGTCCGTGATGGGCACCATCTACCAGGTCATGACGGCCATCGTCGTCGTTCTGGTCCTCTTTTGGGCCGCGTCCTCCGTGGCATTGCTGGCGGTTCCGCTGGTCTTCCTCCTGGGGGTGGCGGGGTCCAGCTTGATTCCCGCGCTGCAGACCCGCCTGATGGACGCATCCCCCGACGCCCAGACCCTGGCCGCTTCCTTGAACCATTCGGCCCTCAACCTGGCCAACGCGTTGGGCGCCTTCCTGGGCGGGCTCGTGATCTCCTGGGGCTGGGGCTTCGCAGCCCCGGCTCTGGTCGGCGCCGGCCTGGCGGCTTTGGGACTGGCGATCGCCGCCGTCAGCGGGGCCGTCGAGAAGCGGCACAGCATTTCCTGAGGCGCCCTGTCTGCCGGAAGCCGGACGGGCACCCGTCGCTTCCGCCTGCGGCATCGATCAAGCGTGGCCGGCTGTGCGGTGAACGGACTCTTATCGATAGATATCCGGTTCCAGATAAATCGCAGTGGCGATCGGCACCGCCTCGCGGATGCGGCTCTCGGCTGCGTCGATCAAGCGCGCGATTTCCTGGCCCGAATCGCTGCGCCCCACGCTGATCTTGGCCGCCACGAGGAGTTCCTCGGGGCCCAGATGCATCGTCTTGAGGTGAATGATCTGTGTTTCGTGGCCGCCGGTGATGGCTTCCTCGATGAGCCGGATGTGCTCGCGCGTGGCGGATTCGCCCAACAGCAACGATTTCGTCTCAACGGCGAGCACCACGGCGATGGCCACCAGCAGCAAACCGATCATCGCGGTGCCGGCCGCGTCCCACAGCCCGTTGCCGGTCAGCAGGGTCAGACTGACGCCGAACAGGGCGAATACCAGCCCCAGGAGCGCTCCAACGTCTTCGAGCAGGATCACCGGAAGTTCGGGCGACTTTGACCGGCGCACGAAGTCTACCCAGCCAGTGGTGCCCCGGCTGGGGTTGGACTCACGGACGGCAGTCCGCAGCGAAAATGATTCGGCCATGATCGCTCCAACGAGCACTGCCAGCGGCACCCACCACCAGAAACCCTCGATGGGATGGGGATCCTGCCACTTGTGGTACGCCTCGTACAACGCGAACAGGCCACCTAGGCTGAAGAGCACGATGGAGACGATGAACGCGTAGATATAGCGGTCCCTGCCGTACCCAAACGGATGGCTGGGGCTCGCTTGGCGTGCTGCCCGCTTGCCTCCCACCAGCAACAAAACCTGGTTGCCGGAATCCGCTACCGAGTGGATGGCCTCGGCCAGCATGGAAGACGACCGTGTCAGGAAGTACGCGACAAACTTCAGCGCGGCAATCGTCAG
The DNA here is from genome assembly GCF_059091905.1 of Arthrobacter sp. Dra40. Taxonomy (NCBI): domain Bacteria; kingdom Bacillati; phylum Actinomycetota; class Actinomycetes; order Micrococcales; family Micrococcaceae; genus Arthrobacter; species Arthrobacter sp. Dra40. The sequence goes on along the minus strand of NZ_JBNHHB010000076.1, from coordinate 2,279 downwards.
GTTGGCGGCCAAGGCCGCTACGATCGCTTTGGTTCCGCCGCCTGCTGCCATCGTTGCCCTCCCGGTTGGGCCGCTCGAGGGCGCCCGCGGTTCTTACCGTACCTTGCGCCCGAACCCACCGGGAGAGGCCGACCTGCAGTAACCGACCTGCCGACGGGAGTTGTTACTGTGCCGCGCCGCTTCGTCGCTGCGACCTTGCCGAGGCATACAGGCAGACCGTGGCGGCCGTACCAACATTCAGGCTCTCAGCCTGCCCATAGACCGGTACCGCAACCCGGTGCGCCGCGGCAGCCAACTCCTCCGACGACAACCCCTGGGCTTCGTTGCCGAAAAGCCAGGCAGTTGGCGCCGCTAAATCCGGAAGGCCGGCGGAGCCGTCGTTCGCGGTGGCCCCCTCCCCCAGCCGGGCAAGCGCACTGCGGTCCTGCAGATCGTCCAGGTCGATGGCCCCGTAGCCATCAGCTGCCAGCATGCTCAAGCCGGCGGCGCGCAGAGCGGCGGCAAGATCCACGAAATCGTGTCCGGTGACCACTGGTAGGTGGAAGAGGGAACCGGCCGTGGAGCGCACGGCCTTGGGGTTGTAGATGTCCACGCTGGAGCTGGTCAGGACAACGGCGTCCGCCCCGGCCGAATCAGCCGCGCGGAGGATGGTGCCGGCATTGCCGGGATCCTGCACCCGGACCATGACGGCCAGCAGTGAGGGCTTGGCCTGCAGCACCTCGTTCAGCGGCCGGTCCACGTAGTGGCAGACGGCGACGATCCCCTGCGGGTTGACGGTGTCCGCCATTGCCGCAAGGACCGCGTCGGTGGCCAACCGCAAGGGAACACCGTCGGCCAGGTCGATCAGATCAGGCGCCCGGTCAAGGCAAGCCTCGGTCGCGAAGACTTCGGCGACAACACCGTTGCTTTCCGCTCCACGGTGAGCGCGGTGGGCGGACAGGGCTTCGCGGACAGCCTGTGGGCCTTCAGCAAGGAACTGGCGGCGCTTTAAACGGACCGAGCGCCCGCCAAGCTTGGCCACATCCTTGACCCGATCGGCTCGGGGGTTGGACATGATCGCTTGCGGGCGCCCGGTAGTGCTCATACAGCGACTATAACGTCGCCAGATGGCCGTTAATGCATCCGGTGTTACTCGGCGATCTTCTGGCGGGCTTCGCCGCCGGCAGGCTCGAATCCGGCGGCCTTGGCTGCCTCGACGGACTCGAACCAGTACACCGGAGTGGTGTTTTCGTACCAGGTGGAGCCGGGGACGTGGTACTTCTTGGACTGGTTGCCCTTGATGCTGTAGCCAGCCGGAGCGTCCTCGCCGTCGACGGCCTTCACGGCACCAGCAACTTCGCCGGCCTCAGCGGCGGGAGCGGCAGCCTTGGCAGCCGGAGCTGCCTTGGCAGCGGCAGCCGGCTTGGCAGCAGCGGCGGGGCGCTCGGCGGGAGCAGAAGTGTCGGCCGGCAGTGCGTCCTTGGCCACCTGAACCAGCGCGGCGAAGGCGCCAGCGTCAGACACAGCCAGCTCAGCCAGCATGCGGCGGTCCACCTGGACCTCGGCAGCCTTCAGACCCTGGATGAGGCGGTTGTAGGTCAGGCCGTTGGCGCGCGAGGCAGCGTTGATGCGCTGGATCCACAGGCGGCGGAAATCGCCCTTGCGCTTGCGGCGGTCGCCGTAGCTGTACACAAACGAGTGCAGCAGCTGTTCTTTTGCCTTGCGGTACAGGCGGGACCGCTGGCCGCGGTATCCGGCAGCCCGTTCCAGGATGACCCTGCGCTTCTTGTGGGCGTTAACCGCCCGCTTCACACGTGCCACGTGCGTACTCCTTTTGATGATTTGGTGCCCGCTGGTGAGGCCGCCGCGATCGGCGGCCGGGGCAAAACTAGCTGATTGGTCCTTGCGGCATCACCACGCAGACCGGAGGGAGAAAAGTTAGATGCCGAGCATCTTCTTGATGTTGCGCACATCGGCCGGAGCAACGATCTTGTCGCCGGCAAGACGGCGGGTCAGCGTTGAAGGCTTGTGCTCCAGGTAATGGCGGCGGTTGGCTTGCTGGCGCTTGAGCTTGCCGCTGCCGGTGAGCTTGAAGCGCTTCTTGGCACCGCTGTGGGTCTTCTGCTTCGGCATGGCTGCCGTTCTCCTTACGTCTTCCTCAGGTCGCTGCCGACCGTCGGCTCGTGCGGTGCCGCAATCGGGCACCGGCGGTTTACTTGTCTACCGGCGCCGGGCACAAGGGAAGTGCCCGGCAGGATGCCGGATGCTCTCTGTTCGGTCTTAGTTCTTGGAACCTGACC
>NZ_JBNHHB010000075.1:0-23984 GCF_059091905.1 Arthrobacter sp. Dra40 | reverse complement strand
AACGACTACCGCGGCTTCGAATTCACCAAATAGCAGCAAGAACAGCCCCCGTCACTCACCACAATGAATCAGCAAGGCGACCCGGCAGATCAGGCGAATGAGCGGACGGCTGGTCTGCCTTCCCTGTGATCCACATCTAAGCAGATAATTAGCGTGTGATGACTGTTACTATCACGATACGCGTTTATGTCAGCATGCAACCAATGACTACAAAGGAGCGAAATCAATGACGACGGCTCGAATCCTTGATGGAAAGCACATCCTCATTACCGGCGCAGGCCGGGGCCTCGGAGAGGCGTATGCCCGCGCTGCCGTTACAGAGGGCGCCCGGGTAGTGATCTCCGATATCAACGCCGAAAGCGTCGAGGCGGTGGCTGAGTCAATCAACAGGGAGGGCGGCGAAGCTCTGGCCGTCGTGGCCGATGTCACGGATTGGGACAGTTGCGAGCAACTCGTCGCGGCCGCGGTGAGCCGGTTCGGGAAGCTGGACGGCTTGGTCAACAATGCTGGCTACCTGGATCCCGTCACTGCCGGCGAAGAGACGGAGACCCATATTCGCCGCCATATAGACATCAGCGTTTACGGCACCTACTTCATGTCGGTTCATGCGCTTCCAGCGATGGAGGGGCGGGGGTCCATCGTCAACGTGACGTCAGCGGCGCAAGTTGGGCTCCGGATGATGAGCGCGTACGCCGCGGCCAAGGGCGCAGTCGCCTCCCTGACCTTCGCCTGGGCCAATGAGTTCGGCGCCCAAGGCGGGGCCATTCGAGTCAACGCCATGGCGCCCCACGCCGACACACCCATGATGGCGACGGGCACCGCGGCCTACACGAAGTACTTTGGCGGCAACCCGGTTGCACCGCCGCCGTCGTCCAACGCCCCCGTCGTCCTCTACCTGCTGTCCGACCTAAGTGAAGGCGTGAACGGCCAGGTTGTCCGCTTGGCAAACGGGCGCGAACTGATGCTGATGTCCCACCCGACCGTCGTCGATTCCCCGCTCACCCGCGAATCCTGGACACCGCTCGACGTCAGCGCGGCGTTCGATGATGTGCTGCGTGCGAAGATGCAGCCGTACGGCCAGCTGACGTACACGGACACACGTTTTATCGAGCCCGAACTAGTTGAATTTGCGGGAGTGCGTAAGTGAACGAGACAACCGTTCCCGTGAAGCGCAGCGCCGACGTCGTAATTATCGGAGCCGGTCCGGTCGGCCTGACGGCCGCGATCCTCCTGGGCCGGTTCGGCATCGACACGCTGGTGATCGAGCGTCGGACCGAACGATCACGCCACCCCCGGTCGCGAGCCGTCAACGGCCGCACTATGGAGGTGTTTCGCGGCCTCGGTCTTGCGGACGAGGTGCGGGCCGCGGCGCTTCCTGGTGCACCACAGCGCTTCCTCGGCCGTGATGCCGTTTCACCGTGGCGTTCGGTCGTCCCGAGCGTTGAAAGCGCGGACGCACCGGCGGACACCCGCTTAGGTCCAGAGACCCTCAACATGGTTCTGTGCTCCCAGGACGTGCTCGAACCCATTCTGGTGGACGCCGTGAAGGCCGAAGAGACTGTAACGATGCAGCTTGGCAAGACGGTGTCGGGAGTGAAGGACACCGGGAGCGACGTCACTGTGTCGATTACTTCCGACGATGGCGACGTGGAGGTCTCCGCGAAATATGTCATCGCCGCCGACGGCGCGGCCAGCCGAGTGCGCACTGCCTTGGGGATCGGGGTCACGGGTGACCTGAACCTGCAGACGGCGGTGAGTGTGCTGTTCCGCTCACCGGTCATCCGACGCCGTACGTCCGACCCATCGGGCTTCATCTATCTGGATAATCCGGAGACAGTCGGGACCGCCGTGATCGCACCGGTCGACACCGGCGACAGGGTGGCGATGCTCGGACGCCCGCTCATCATGGACGAGATGCCCTTCGAGGACATCGATTGGAAGGCCCAGTTGCACGATGCGATCGGCGATCCCGATGAGGAGATCGAGTTGATCGACGCCAGGACCTGGACGGTGGGGGCTTGGGTCGCGGATCGCTACCGGTCCGGGCGCATCCTGCTGGCGGGAGACGCTGTGCATGTGATGCCTCCGTACGGCGGCTTCAATCAAAACACCGGCATCCAAGACGTTCACAACCTCGCGTGGAAGTTGGCGGCCGTCCTCGAGGGCTGGGCGGATCACGACCTCCTGGCCACCTATGAGCTTGAGCGGCAACCGGTTGCCAAGTTCAATGTCGCCGAAGCGGTTCGTAATTTTCGGTCGATCATTGGAAACGACGACGATGCCCCACGCTCATTCCGACCGGAGAACTTCGAGCACCCAGGGCTGGACATCGGATTCCGCTACGACCAGGGGGCGGTAGCGGGCGTTACAACATCGGATGCCAGCTGGCCGGTAGGAACTTTCGTTCCGACGGCCGCAGTCGGCGAACGAGCACCGCACGTCTGGCTCGACACCGCGGAGACGATGTCGACGCTCGATCTCTTCGGGGATTGTCTCGTCATACTCGCTCGTGCCGGTTCGGAGCCCGCAAAAAAGGCGGTCGAATGCGCGAAGTCCAACGGAATACCGTGCCGCTGGGTCTCGTTCGGGCCGACGGGAGACTTCGTCACCGCTGACGCGGCGTGGGCGGCCGCGTACCAAGTGGCCGGAGACGAAGCGATCCTGGTGCGCCCCGACGGTCATGTGCTCGCCCGCCTAACCACCAGTGATCAGCAGGCCGCGGATCACGCGTTGCTCGTCTACGCCGGCCGCGCCGTTGGCGACTACAGCGGAAATCAAGCCAGAGGGCATGCTGCTCGGGCGACTCTATGACCGGCTATTCGGGCATGCCCATCGGCGGGAACCGGGCGACGGCGGGTGCTGCGACCGCTGAACGGTGTTCGACGCGAATCGGGCTGCCGGCACTACGACCCGAAATGCGAGGCGTTGCCGAGCATTCAGTGAGTATCGGAAAAGTATTGAAACTTGCAAGATGCGAGTATAGGGTTCATATGACGAGAGTCACACTCGTCCCTTAGCCACAGCTGACTACCCGTTTCACCACGAACAAGGAGATTCACAATGGCCGTGACAAAGTTCGAAGACTACAAAGACAAATATGATCACATCAAGCTGGAGCGCGATGCTGATGGCATTCTGCTCGTCCAGCTTCACACGAATGGGAGCGACGTCGAATGGGGTTTGCCGGTTCACGATAACGTCGCCGACGTGTGGCACAACATCGGGAATGACCCGGAAAACCGGGTGATCATCCTGACCGGGTCGGGCGATACCTTCATCGATAAGGAAATTCATATCGATGACCATCACTGGGTCACTTCCGATATCTGGTTCCATCTGCATAAGGAGGCCAAGCATCTGGTGCTCGACCACCTCGCCGTCGAGGTTCCGATGATCGCCGCTGTCAATGGCCCCGCGAGGATGCACAACGAGCAGGCGCTGCTGTGTGACATCGTCATCGCATCCGAAGACGCCGTATTTGGCGATCACGCGCACCTCGCCCAGGGAAACGTACCCGGCGACGGAATGCAGCTTATCTGGCCGCTGGTCATCGGGCTGAACCGCGGCAGGTACTTCCATCTGACCGGCCAGGAGATCACTGCCCAGCAGGCGTACGAATGGGGTGCGGTGAACGAGGTGGTGCCCAAGGACCAGGTCGTCTCCCGAGCCTACGAGCTCGCCCGAATGCTTGCCGCCAAGCCCAAGCTGGCACTGCGGGCAACCCGCATGCTGATGGTGAACGAGCTCAAGAAGGCCATGAATGACGCCGTAAGCCACGGGATGATGATGGAGGGCTTGGCCGCCATGGCAGAAGGAGGCTGGAACCCGACTCCGCTCACTGGTCCGGAACTCGCCGCGAGCTGGTCTCGTGTCGGGATGTCCTCGTAAGGCCAATAAACGGCCAGATGATGCCGCTACGCTGTGGCTGGCACGCCTAGCGGTTGGGAGCCATCCCGGCGGAGAATCGCGATTCAGTCATCGCAGAGGCGGCGACGTCTGTTGCCGCCTCTGCGGTGTCAACCACAGCGAGGAGCTCGCAGCACAAACCTCATCCGTGGCGCAAACGCTTGACACGTCCGGCCAGCGATGACGACTGAGATCAAACCCTGCGTGGGTATTCCGAAGATGATTTTTCTGTCGTAATTCCCTGTCAAGTAGCGCGCTTCTCACACACATTTTCCAATCCACGCGTATCTCGTGGCTACGCCGCCCGTTGAGGAATGGTGCAGTCAAGGGAGTACTGACGTCGCCGCGGCTGATCTCGGTCACGGCCCTGACATATTGTCCGCTCTTTGCCATGAGCAGAACGGCTACGGCGCGACTAGGAATTCATGGAGCGCCCTGTCGCGGCCGCAGCCATTTAAGGCCGGTGGCCATGGAACCTAGTTTGTACAGGAAGGTATGAGATGAATACGAAGTTGGACTTCGATGGCCGAGTGGCGATCGTCAGCGGTGGAGGCCAGGGGCTAGGCCGCGACTATGCGATGACCATGGCTGAGCGAGGAGCTCACGTCGTGGTGAACGACGTTTCAAGGGCTGCCGAGAAGACGGTCAGCGAAATCCTTTCAAACGGTGGCAAGGCTATCGCCGACGCGCACGATGTCACCTTGGACGCGCCAAGTATCGTCCAGACCGCATTGGATGAGTTCGGGCGGCTGGACATTGTCGTGAACAACGCCGGAATCATGCGGGCCGCGCTTTTCGCCGACCAGCCTGTCGATGAGTTCTGGAAGGTGTTCGATGTCTCGTTTCGCGGGACGGTCGAGCTCACTCGGGCGGCGTGGCCGCATCTTGTCTCTTCCGGGACCGGGCGGCTCATCCTGGTGTCTTCCAGTGGAATCCTAGGTGATGCCGGTGAGTCGGCTTATGCCGCCGCGAAAGGTGCGGTCTGGGCCTTTGGCAATGGCCTCGCAGCCGAGGGCAAGCGAGTGGGCGTGCAAGTATCGACGATCATGCCGACAGCATGGACGCCGATGACGGAAGCTTTCTGGGCCGATTTTCCAGAGGTCGCGTCGGCGTTTCGCGACAACATGGGGCCCGAGCATGTTGCGGCCTTCGTTGCGTTCCTGGCCCACCAAGACACCACCGTAGGCGCAGACTTCTACGCAGTTGCCGGCGGGCACGCGAGCCGTCTCGTGGTTAGCGCGCTCCCGCGGGTTTGGGCCGCGGAGAGCACCCCCGAAGGCTGGGCCAAAGCTGCATCTGAACTCGCAACGGACTCAGATGTTTTGACCCCGTATCGCTCCACGACCGAGCACGCGCTCGACGAGGTGATCGCAACCAACCCCGCGGTCGAAGAGACTTTGCGCAGCCTCAACGTCGCCGATTTCGTGGCCTAAACGGCGACGTCCCCAGGCTAGTAACGGACTGAACACCCGCGTCGACGTACTCGCCTCCAACAATGGCGGCACAGGGCACTCGCAACCACAAGTGAACAGTGAGCCCTGGCCACCGCAGATGGGAGCTTGTTGTTGCTTGCCACCCTCACCCTGAAAAATTCCAGCCTTGTATACAGCATCACCGCCCCGGTCGGCTCGGTAGCGGGCAATAACGTTGTCCTCTCTCAACGGGAAGCCATGTTCAGAAGGGAGCCTGCTGAGCCGCTAGGGGCGCGTTGTCGCGATGGCGACCGGCTCGTGACGTCGTCACTTGGTCGTATATAGATAACTTGCAGCCGTCAACTTTGTTGACATTGAGGAGATATGAATGCGTACGATGAAGTCGCGTTTCATGGTGGCCGCCGGGTCTTTGACGGTTTTGCTGGCCATGGCTGGTTGCGCGGGCAACGCCAGTGGGAGCCCGGCAAGTGAGGGTCCCGCGGACACTGTTGCGGTCGATGTCGGCGATGGCAGGAAGGTCGACCTATCGACCAGCCCCAATCTCAAGGTTGCCGTTTTTATGCCGGGAGTGGTCAATGCATACGGACTGACGCAGGAGCGTGCCGCAGAGGAGACGGCCAAAAAGCTCGGTATGGACATGACATTGTTCGACGCCGGCTTTGACTCGCACAGGCAGATCAACCAAATGCAGACCGCGCTGGCGTCCGGGGAGTACGACGCCGCGGTAGTTCAGGCGCTCGATGGCCCGGCGGTGTGCAAGATCGCCACTGAGGATTACCCAGAGGCAAACACCCTTGTGGTTGCTCTGATCACGCCGCTTTGCGAAAAGGGTACGGAACAGACCGGGGAGTCGCTTGAGGAGGTGTGGGCGCCTGGCACACTGAACTTCGTGGGTAGCAACAACATTCTCGCGTACATGGAGGGCTGGTTTGCCGCCGCAGCCGAGGCCAACCCAGGCAAGCAGAACGTCTTGGTGGCTTTGGGGCCGGCAGTCGGCGTGCAGACCAAGGTGGCAGAAGTCGCTCTGGCGAAGTTGGCGAAGGACAACCCCGACTACACGATTGACACGATCTACACCGACTACACGGCGACTGGCGCATATAACCAAGCCCAGACCTACCTGCAAGGCCACCCCGACACAACTCTTATCCTGTCGATCTACACACCTGACATCTCGCAGGGCGTCCTCCAGGCCGCGGAAGATGCCGGCCTTCTTGAGCAGATCAACATCGTTGACCAGGGCTTCGGGGAGTTCCAGATCGAACAGATAGAGGCTGGGAACGTTCAAGCCTCAACATTGCACTTCCCTTATAACGCGATGAAGGTGTCCCTTGAATCCATCGTCGCGGCGCAGGGCGGGAACCCCGGTCCCCGCTTTGTGGATGACTCGCTCATCGGCACTGCGGAGAATCCCTTCGTTGTGACCAAAGAATCGCTGTCCGAACTGCCCGCCGAGTTGCGCTAGCGGAGCTTCTGTTGGGTGTTTCCCGGGCGCCGACCTACTCGACCAAGGCGGTGAACGCGGTTTTCAACCAGGGCCTCTTCCATCAAGGGTTTGGTCCGACACCAATACGAAACCGGGAAGAGGCACCTTCCTCGTTACCGCCGCGCGACGAAGGCTGCATGAGGGCAGATAGCTGGGCACCGGCGGCTTGGCGATACCTCGAGCACGTGGCTAGGAACTACCAACCTGGGCTGAGGCGGCCAGCAGCGTCTTCGTGGCAGCAGTTCGTCCAGGCCGCGTTACTTACACTCGAAAAAGTCTCCGAAACCAGTCCGTCTGAGCCCCGCGGGCGGATTTTGACACTTCGGCGTGGGGCGCCAACTGGTCGAAACCATGGAAGCCACCCGGCCAAACGTGGAGTTCCGCGATTCCACCCGCGCGCCAGATGGCGCTTGCGAATGCCACGTCCTCATCGCGGAATGTCTCTGCGGAGCCCACATCGATGAAGGTTGGCGGAAGGCCGGATAGATCAGCACACCGGGCAGGGGCTGCGTAGTACGGCAAGTCATCGTCGCCGCGAGCTTCCCCAAGCAGCGCTGTCCAGCCAGTTTCGTTCGACGTCCGGTCCCAGATTCCTACGCCGGCCATCTGGCGGGAGGAAAGACTGTCATTCCGATCATCCAGCATGGGGCTCCGTAGGAACTGGCCGAACAGCTCTGGACCGCCACGGTCACGTGCCATCAGCGCCGTAGCGGCGGCCAGCCCCGCTCCCGCGCTGCCACCGGCAATGACAATACGCTCGGCATCGATGTTCAGCTCTTTCGCGTTTTCCGAAGTCCAGACCAATCCCGCATAGCAATCTTCAAGGGGTCCGGGGTAAGGGCTTTCAGGTGCCAGCCTGTACTCGACCGAAACAACGGCCAGTTGCAAATCCCGTGCGATGTTCAACATTGTAGGAATACCCGAGCGATTGTCGCCGAGTATCATTCCGCCGCCGTGAATCCAATAGATCGCCCCCGTCGGGGCAGTCACCCCCTTGGGTCGGCAGATCAACAACGAGATCTCTGGGGCACCTTCCGAGCCGGATACGTTCCGGTCCTCCACCCGAAAAAACCCACCACAAGAGAGGGCCTCATTGGTGAGTGGTTCAGCGCCAGCTGCGGCGCGCACCCGCATTTCCGCGATGTTCTCTAGGCGGTAGGCGTCCGGGGGGAAGGTCCCATTGATCACCGTGAGCGCAGCGTCAAGTTCGGGATCGAACGGCGGGTGGGCTCCAACCTCCGGCGTTGAGGGATGAAAGGCTTGAGACGTCATCGCTAAGACTCCTTTGGATACGCCGGGCTCTCTGCCTGGAGTACTCGATTCTTTGGTCAAGTTATGTTCTGATCAAGGTGTCTGATGGGTCTCCCGAAGCGTGTCCAGGGCTGAGATCCACTGACCCGAGGATTCGGCGGCCGTATGCGAGTTCAGCGCAACAACGATCATCAGGCGCCGCTGAGGGAATGTTCTTTCCGGTCGAAGGGGACAATCTGAGCGTGATCGCCGGTTTTCATCTTCTCGACCCAGTTAGGATCTGCAATTAGGGCTCGGCCGAGGGCGACGACGTCGAACTCGCCCCCTTCGAACTGCTCGGCGAGATACGCAAGGCGTTCCTCGACCGACTCACCAATAATCACAGGAATCTTCTCTGCTGAAGCCCCTGCCCCTCGGAACTCCGTGTTGACGCCAACGGAACCAACGGTAATGACCGCTTTCCCGGTGAGACGTTTGGCCCAGCCCGCGAGGCTTAGGGTCCGGTCATCGTGCGGGAATTCGGGCAGCCAGTGTCGGCGGGTGGAGGAGTGGAATACGTCGACTCCCGCGTCGGCGAGCGGTAGGAGGATCCGCTCAAGTTCTGTGGGAGTCCTCGCGATCTGCTCGTTGTAGCGGTCCGCCTTCCATTGGGAATACCGGAAAATAATCGCAAAATCCTCGCCGACGGCGGAGCGAACGGCTTTCACGACTTCCACGGGCATTGCCATCCGGTCCCCGAATCGGCCTACGCGCTTGTTTGTCCGTTGCCAGATGAATTCGTCGAGGAGGTAGCCGTGAGCCCCGTGGAGCTCAATTCCGTCGAAGCCGATCTGCTTGGCAAGGCCAGCAGCCTCGGAAAAGCTTGCGATGACATCGTCGATTTCGCGAACAGTCATCGGCTCACCGAGCGGCTTGCCATCCAAGTCGATCCCCGACGGCGATTGTGGGGGAACGCCGGGATTCAGGGGTGAAGACGTGCCGCGCAGTGCCCCTACGTGCCACAGCTGGGGGACGATGGCCGCGCCCCCGGAATGAGCGGCAGCCACTACCTTCTGCCAGCCTTCAGCCGTGTGTTTCGTGAAATGCGGCACGGTCCTCTTGTGGCCGGAGGCCTCGCCGCCAATGTAGGTGCCTTCGGTGATTAGCAGCGCGACACCGCCCTCGGCGCGAGCGCGATAGTGGTCGGCATTTTCGCTCGTCGGCATTCCATCGGGCGACATCTCACGGGTCATGGGTGCAAGAGCGAACCGATTGCGCAGACGAAGCGACTTTACTTCGTACGGGGAATACAGTGGCGCCAGGGGGCCCATGGGCGAGGTGCATGTGCGGCTGTCTACAGCTTGTTGCGGATCGATCTTGATCTCCTCGTCGTTCAACCGGCCGAGGCCGACGTTCCACAGCACGGGCAAGAGCCGGCCACGTTGCCCCTGATTGCCACCCATCAAATATAGTCATAATAAGAGCGCAACGTTCGTCATTCTATGGAACCACGACGGGGATGCTCGGTCAATACATGTGATTGCCCGGCTCATGCCCCGTTGGCTTCCTGTCCGGCTTCGCGGTCGGTTTTCGTCTGACCCAGTCGTGACACTTCGGGATGCACCTTCGAAGTCGGTGCGTGCCCTAGGAACGCTATTCTTCTTCGCCGGCCTGAATTCTCGCCCAGCGTTTGGTGGTGGGATGCTCGACGAGCGGGGTAACTGTGATGTCGAGGAACTGGAAGAGGGGAAGGCTGGTCAAGATCTCGTGGAGTTCTTCGTTGTCCTCCACATCCCATACGGCCACTGCAGCGTAGGCTCCTGCCTTGCGCCAGATGTGAAGTTGCTTGCCGTTTCGCCGGGCTTCCATCCCGTAGTCGCTCTCGGCCTTCGACAGCGCTTCCCACGTGCCGGCAGCGAGTGTTTCAGGCTTATTGACTTGTATGTCTACTAGATACAGCATGGATCCACCTCAGATTCGTACCATGATCGCGCGCCTGCCGGTCCTGAAGGCCGGTGCACTGGGTGCTGTCGGCGGCGTGCCGGATTTGTCTTGATATCGGTTCCGCGTCAGATGGCGTGGCCCGTCACGTCACGTTCTCACATATATATCGCGCGATTAAGCCTTACCAGGTAGTCGCCGTAGCCGCCGCCGATTTCCTCAAGGGTGAGGTCTGTGCAGTAGGCCGGGGCCGCTACTTGCTGGCGCCACGAATCTGCAATTGATCCTGCATCGTAGGCGTCAAACCCGGTGTCTTCGACGAGTTGCATCGCCACGGCACGATCGGCGTCTGAATCCGCGGCTACGGGGATGGCGATCCGGCCCGGGTGGCCCGGTTAAGCCGCTTTGCCTCTGAAGGACTCCGCGGTGATCGCATTCCAAGCCTTGGCGATGGGGCGTCCGAGCTGTTCGGAAACCCAAGCGCTCTCAACTTGGCCATTGTCGATTGCCGCGATCTTCCCATCGCGCATTGGGTAGTAGTTCGAGGTGTCGATAACCATCGTCTCGGGTGCGGCGCCTTTCACCAGTGCGGCGATTTCGGGGATGCGGTGCATCGGGACGGAAGTGATGAGGACGTCGACGTCGGCCACGACCTCATCGGCTGGCACCGCCTTCGCTCCGGACGTCAGCAGCGATGGATCTATTGTGCTCGGGCCGCGGGAGTTCGCGACCTTAACATCGTGCCCGCCCTTGCTCAACCGTTGCGTGAGGGTGGCGCCGATGGATCCGGCACCAAGGATTCCGATTCTCATAAGTCATTCCTTCGCTTAGGTGGGACGTCTAGATAGAGCCTCCGAAATCCGTCTGGGGGCTCGGAGCAGTGGCGGGTGCACCGCGCCCCGCGAGCGCCCCGTAGCACTCATAATACGCACGTTACGATAACGACATCAGAAACATGAAACTTTTCGTTGACGGATCCTCGCGCCGCCCAGTAATCTCGGCGTAGTCCCACGGTCGCTGAGGAAGAGCGCACAACACATCAGATGCATTCCGGCCGATGATTACGGCCCAAGAAACCCAGGAGAACCATGCGTACAACAAAGTCGCGAGTCGTGCTTGCTGCTGGATCGATGGCGGTGTGGCTGGCCATGGCCGGTTGCGCGGGAAACGCCAGCGGTAACCCGGCAAGTGAGGGCTCCTCTGACACCGTCGCAGTCGATGTCGGCAATGACATTGCAGTCAATCTATCCACCAAGCCCGGCCTCAAGGTGGCCGTTTTTATCCCGGGCGTGGCCAATGAATTCGGCCTGGAGCAGGAACGCGGGGCGAAGGAAGCTGCCGCGGCGCTGGACATGGACATGACCCTGTTCGACGCGGGCTATGACCCGAACAACCAGCTCAACCAAATGCAGACTGCAATGACCTCCGGAAACTTCGACGCCGCGGTAGTAATGGCCCTCGACGGCGTGATGTCATGCAAACTCCTCACCGAGGATTTCCCTAAGGCAAACATCCTTGTGTCAGTTTCATCTGCGAATCTGTGCCAGGACGGCACCGATCCGGAAGGTATGTCGACTGACAAGGTCTGGTCGCCGGGCACTCTGAACTACGTGGGTAGCAACAACACCCGCGAGTACGCAAACGGCTGGATCGCCGCGGCAGCAGAGGCAAACCCAGGCAAGCAGAAGGTCCTCGCTGTTCTTGGCCCGGCGACCAACACGCAAACGCGCGTTTTAGAAGCCGCAATGAAACAGTTCGAGCAGGACAACCCCGACTATACGTTTGAACCGCTCTACACCGACTGGACGACGCCTGACGCGTACAACCAGACTCAGACCTACCTGCAAGGGCATCCGGACACCACCGTGATCATGTCTGCGTCCTCGCCTGACATCACACAGGGCGTCGTCCAAGCTGTGAACGAGGCTGACCTGGACGGCAAGATCAACATCGTGGACCAGGGTCTGGGCGACTACCAAATGGAACAGATAGAGGCCGGGAATGTCCAACTCTCGACGCTGCTCTTCCCTTACCACGGGATGAAGCTAAACCTGGAGTCCATCGCCGCCGCGCAGAGCGGGGACCCGGGCCTTCGCTACGTGGATGATTCGCTCATTGGCACTGCCGAGAAACCCTTCGCGGTCACGAAAGAAACGATCTCCGAACTGCCCTCCGAACTACGCTGACGCCGCAGTTCACCAAGACTAAAGAGCCGGGGCGACGTTCACTCGAACGTCGCTCCGGCAAAGATAGAAGGAAGTACTGGCAATGGAGCGTTCGCAATCGGACCCCACTATCGCCGTCGCACTTAAAGCGGTATCCAAGACCTACGGGGCCACGCGCGCCTTGATCGATGTCGACGTGGAGATCCACGAAGGAACAGTGCACGCACTTATCGGTGAGAACGGAGCCGGCAAGTCCACAGCGATGGGCACTATCGCTGGTCGCGTCGACTTCGACGAGGGGGGCGTCGAAGTCTTCGGCCAACCGCTTGAACCGGGGAATCTTCGGGCCGCGCGTCGCAGCGGCGTGTCTGCCATCTACCAGGAACTCACGATCGTCCCGCATCTGGATGCAGCGGCGAATGTTTTTCTTGGATCCGTCCTGTCCCGGTTCGGAGTCCTCTCCGACAACGAGATGCGTCGTAGATACGTCGAGTTGTGCGACGAGTTGGAGGTCAAGGCCCTTCCTGCCGGGGTGCCTGTGGGCACCTTCTCTGTAGCAGAGCAGCAGTTGCTCGAGATCATGCGCTCCCTCGTGACCGACCCTCGCGTGATCCTCTTCGACGAACCGAGCGCGTCGCTTGCCGTCGAGGAGCGGGAGGCGCTCTATAGCGCGATCGAAGGGCTACGCAAGCGCGGCGTCACTATCGGGATCGTGAGCCACAATTTTGACGAAATCGAACGGCTCGCCGACCGAATAACGGTTTTTCGGAATGGCCGAGCCGTTAACACGAGCAGTCGGGGGGAGAAGTCGCGCGCCGAACTGGTGCGCGCGATGCTCGGTGAGCAGCGAGCCGACCAGACCCTGGGCCGCGAGCTGATGGGGAAGCCGGTCGATGCACACGAGAGCCTCCATAAACCGGGCCTCGCGCCGGTCCTTGAAGTGGTCGGCCTAACAGTTCCCGGGGTCATCGAGAACATCGACCTGGAGGTAAAGCCGGGGGAGATACTGGGCATCGCTGGTCTTGTAGGTTCCGGCCGCTCGACGTTGTTGAGGGCGATTGCCGGTGCAGAACCCACTGCACGAGGCGTCATCCGCCTGTCCGGAGCCGAGTCGGCTTGGCCGCGAACGGTCCGCGCCGCACGAAAACTGGGTATCGGGTTGATTCCCGAAGATCGTAAGGGCGAGGGGCTAGTGATGACTCGCAACGCAGCGGATAACGTTGCGCTGTCGAATCTTGGCGGCGTCTCATCAGGTGGGGTGATTGCACGAAAGAAGCTCCGTGCAATGGTCGGCGAGGCAGCAGCCAGTCTGAACTTCCCGGTGGCCCGACTCGGCGAACGCAGCGACAGGTTTTCTGGCGGCAATCAGCAGAAGTTGCTGATGGCACGGTGGCTGTACGATCGCCCGCGAGTGCTCCTCGCCGACGAGCCGACACGCGGTATAGACGTCGGCGCGAAGGGGGAACTCCTTGAGGCTCTACGGGCGATGGCTGCGGATGGGGTAGGCGTGATCGTGGTCTCATCCGAGCTCGAGGAAGTGCTCGCGGTATCCGACCGGGTGCTCGTCGTCGCTAAGGGCCAAAGTATGGGTTTGATGGAGCGAACTAGCGACCACCCGATCGCAATGGAAGACGTACTGCAAGCCGCATTTGGATTAAAGGAAAACGCATGAGCACCACGACTAACAAACCCCCGACTGACACCGCCAAGGGCGGGTTCAAACTGTCCGGCGGTCTGAATATGAAGACAAAGAATGGGCTCAATCTGCGGGAGAGAGCATCGAGCCTCGGAATGGTTTGGGTGCTCATCCTTCTCGTCATTGCGGCAATCATTCTCAACCCCCGCTTCCTAAACCCGGGCAACCTGGTCAACCTGCTGAGCCAGAACGCTCCCGTCGGCATTATCGCCGTGGGGATGACGTTCATTATGATCGCAGGCGGTTTTGACCTTTCGGTGGCAGCAGTGCTGGCTATCGGCGGAGTGTCCTACGCAACTTTGTCCCACATGATGCCCGCGGGTCCCGCGATTCTCATTACGCTGATGATCGGAGCCGCTCTCGGCCTGATCAATGGCTTCCTCATCACGAAGGCGAAAGTGAATGCCTTCATAGCGACCCTCGCGACCGCCTCATTGTTCAGCGGCCTCACCTTGCTGTACACGAACTCCAAACCGGTTCCCATGGCCGCAGGCGGCTACGGTTTTCTCGCCGACGAAAAATTCCTCGGAGCACCCCTCTCCGTCTGGTTACTTGCGATCCTGATTGCAGCAGGATGGTTCGTACTTTCCAAGACCGTCTACGGGCGCGGGATCTATGCGATCGGCGGTAACAACGAAGCCGCCCGACTGGCAGGACTGCCGGTGACCGCCCTGCGGGCAAGCACCTTCGCGCTGACGTCGATGCTCGCCGCGCTAGCAGGAATTGTGTTGGCGTCCGTGATTGGTGTCGGACAGCCGGGCGTGGCGGTGAACGTCACTCTTAACTCGATCGCGATCGTGATTATCGGCGGGACTTCATTGCTCGGTGGAGAAGGCGCCATGTGGCGCACGCTCGTCGGGCTCCTGATCTTTGCGGTTATCAACAACGTCTTCGACATCCTTGCATTTCCACAGTCAATGCAGGAGGTCGCTCTCGGCGTGATCGTGATCGCCGCGGTAGCGCTCGACGCATACACGCGTTCACGCAAGAGGTCCGGCGAGGCCTAATACGGCTGGTCCAACCAGTAAATGAATATGGACGAGAGTCAACCACCCAAGAAAGCCGGGCCGTTCATTGGCCCGAAATAGATAGGATCAAATAAATGTCACTGACAGATGCACAGTTGACTGAGTTGTACGATAAGCAGGCACTCCACGACAACCTGATGCTGTATGTGCGGGGCGCGGACCGGCACGACCGCGAGCTCATGCTGTCGACATACTGGCCAGATTCGTTCGATGACCACGGTGCCTACGTAGGTGATGGCCCGGGCTGGGCTGATGCCGCCATGGCCTGGGAAGATCAGATCCACAGTTGCAGCCACCACGTCACCAATGTCCTGTCCGAGATCGACGGCAATCGGGCCAAGCGCGAGAGCATGTTCATCTGCGTTGTCCCGTTCAAAGATCCCGAAGTCACTATGTTCCAAGCCGGCCGCTACCGCGACCTGTGCGAAAAGCGGGACGGCGTGTGGAAGATCCTCCACCGCACCTGCGTCTGGGACTGGATCGACGTCCGGCCGATCAACTCGGACTGGGACATCGTCAACGTACCTCGCGTCTCCCACTGGGGAGCCTGGCGTACAGAAGACCCGATCTACAAGGACTGGATCGAAAGTCTACCCACCGAATACTCCAGGTAGTCCCCAGTCGTAGATTTCACCGGCTGCGAGGATCCAGCGTCTCGATTCCCAGCGTCGAGCGCGTCCTCACGAGGTAGCGGTCTACCGAGCCTTCGTTGCTATCTTCGGGGTTCAGACCAGTGGGAATTATCAGGTCAGTGGCTCCGCCGAGGTCTTCCTGGCGGAGCCACTGCAACAGCTGGAGCGCCGGGCCGCCGATGCGGACACCGCTCAATCGACGGCAACGGGGACCGCGCGATGCAACCTTGACCCACTTCCTATCGGAATGGCGTCTACTGAGTTAACTGCAAGGCGCCCCTGTTAACCGACGGGAGCTGGGAGATTGATGGCAACTGCAAACGCGGCGCACGGAGGGCGAAACAGCTGCAATCAAGGCGATGGGCCGCACAGGCAGCCGAAGAGCTAGGAATATCCGAACCGCCTAGCGCGTCGGGCCCATTCTGGCGCATCAACGGCCTCCATGATGGGAGTGTAAGCGCCCCCGGCCGATTCGCCCTCTAGTAGTTCCCCACGTTCTAGGCGGACCAGGTTTTCGCGAAAACCTGCGACCGCTCCATTCACCGTGTTGATCACCAGCAACATTTTCACGCCGGCCGCTTCGAGTTCCCGACGCTCCTCCAAAGTCGGATTCTTCACGGTCACCATCACATACTGGCCGGGGACGATTGCCGCGAGCTTGGGTAGATCGAGAAGCGGGTAGCCGCACGGATAGAGCATGTCGGCGCCGGCAGCAGAGTAGGCAACCATACGCTCGGCGAGATCTTCGAAGCCAAAACGGCTCGCATCCGAACGTGCGACGATCACGGTGTCCGGGGACGTACGGGCTTCTGAGCAGGCCCGGATGATTTCGCTCATTTCGTCGACACTGCGCAGCTTCAATTGCGGCTTCCAGCGCTCCCCATCGTCTTTGCGGGTCCAGAAGTGCTTTGTTGCGGGCACCATGTCCTCGACGAGGAGGGCGGCAACGCCTGCTTGCTCGGCAAGCTGGACGCCCCGGAACGCTTGTAGCGGCGATCCTCCTGCATCATCGAAGTCAAGAATAAGCGGAAGATCGGTCGCCGCGGTGATTCGACGGCCGGCTTCGATCAGTTCGCCTTGGGAGATGAAACCGTTATCGGGAACGCCGTAGTGAAAGTTCGAGTAGGTGCCACCGGCAATCAGCACGACGTCGAAACCAGCTTGCTCGACCAGCTTCGCGGAGAGCGCGTCATATGCTCCGGGGGCGATGATCATCTTGGAGTCCGCGAGCAGCTCGCGGAGTCGTTGCGCGGGTTTCATTCCCGTTTCCCTTCATTTCATAGGAGGACGTGGTCCGAACCAAAGGTTGACCGGATGGAGCCGTGCAAGCTAGTAATGATCATACTACGATATGTACATTCATACTTTGATAATCGCCGACTGTGCAAGCCAGCCCGAGCGGATTGGTCCTATCAGTAAGACGCCCGAAGGAGGAAACGTATGAAACAGGCCGGGCCCGGAGCGGACGCAAGCAGTAACGCGGACGACGAAAGCGTTCAAGTCATTAGCTCGGGAGGGGTGCGCGTCATCACGATCGCACGTCCTCAAAAGCGTAATGCGATTGATCGACGAACCGCCATCGCGCTTGCAGCTGCCTTCGATGCCTTCGACGCGGACGAGTCTTCGAGCATCGCGATCCTCACCGGGGCTGGCGGGTACTTCTCGGCAGGGGCCGATCTCGTATCGGTCGCTAAAGGTGATATCCCGGTCCTGGAAGGACGCGGGTTTGCAGGCATCACCCGCCGTCCCCCGGCGAAGCCTGTCATCGCGGCCGTCGAAGGGTTTGCCTACGCGGGCGGCTTCGAGCTGGCCCTCGCGTGCGACCTGATCGTGGCCAGCGCTAGTGCATCCTTCGCTTTGCCCGAGGCAAAGCGGGGACTCATCGCGGCTGGCGGCGGGCTGCTCCGCCTACCGGATCGCATCCCCTATCACCTCGCCATGGAGATGGCGCTGCTTGGCGAGCCGATCACGGCGGAACGTCTCGCCGACCTTGGTCTCGTCAATAGGCTTACGGACCCGGGCAAGGCGCTCGATGTAGCGCTTGAACTCGCGGGAAAAATTCAGCTAAGCGGGCCAGACGCAACGAGGGCCACCAAGCGCATCATCATTGAGTCGCGGTATGCGACTACGGAAACCCGCTTCGCTGAGCAGGAGAGCATCGTCGCTCCGTTGCGGAGCGGGCCGGAAGCGCGTGAGGGTGCCCTCGCTTTCGTGGAGCGGCGCGAGCCGGCCTGGGCCGCCGCCGCGCAAGACACAACTGTGAGGCCTGGAGATCTGAAGTAGATAACCTTCTGGGAACGCACATCGCAGAAGTGCTACCGGCCAAGCTGCGGATCCCTGTGCTCCGGCCATTGCCGGGAAGTCGTTTCCGGCAGCGTAGGCCTGATGAATGCGGGTGAGCCACACGCGCCGTACAACCCGCAATAGAACGAACTCTGACGCGGCTTCCTATCTAGTTGGCGTTCATCGCCATGTCGGTCCGGTGCCGCATGCTCTTAGCGTTATTCCTAATGAGGATCGGCAGCGAAACCGACGCACCGACATCGAAGGAGATCCGGTGGGTTTCCCAATGTCTCTGGGAAAGCCGTAGCGCTCGGAAGGCTCGAACGCATCGCAGCGGACGACTTCCCCGATCGCCGCGAGATCAGCCCATTGGCGCTTACAAATGAAAGGCAAGCAATGCCCGCAAACTACCAGAAATTGCACTTCGGACCTGCGCGTTCAGAGCTTCATGTCGGCGTTGATGTGGATCGAATGCGCCGTGAGCGTGCTGATCGAATGCGTTCACTTATGCGTGAAAGGGGTATACCCGCACTCCTGCTCACGGGTGCGGACAATGTCCGCTATCTGACGGGATTTTGGTGGGGTGAATTTTCGCTCCAAGTTGGCTACGCATTGTTCTTCGCAGAGGACGAACCCATTGTGTTCTCACCAGCGGGGTCCCTTCAGCAAATGCCTGACCAGGCACCATGGATTTCGCAGTGGCGCCCAGCCATCTCCTGGCTTGGCGGCGTAGCACCCAGTTCGGCCATCGCCGAACTGTCGGCCGCGTTCGCTGCCCAGATTCGCGAGGAACTCGCCGCACGTTCGCTCACCGGCGAGCGATTGGCAGTCAGCGAGATCGATCAGGCCGGCCTGGCGGCGCTGGCGGATGTCGGAATCGAAACACTCCCGGGGCTCCCCTTGTTGCTCGAATGCTCAACGATCAAGACAGCTGATGAAATCGCCTGCATCTCGATGGCGGCGAGCTTGAGCAACGCGGGATTTGAGACCACACGGTCGGCGCTGAGGCCCGGAGTCAAGCAGGCCCAGATTGCCACCATGGCCCGTCGTGCGATCGAAGATACCGGCGCAGAGGTCGGAGCGGCGCGGCTGTTGTCCGGGCCGCTGTCGTTCCCGCGGGGGATCAGTGGTGGAGATCGTATCGTTGAGCACGGTGACCTCGCCTACCTACTGACCTGCGGCACTTCCTACATGGGGTACACAGCGTGCCTGTACCGTCAGTATGTCGTCGGCCGCCCCCCGACTCCAGCTGAGCGGTCATCATACACACGACTCACGGATCGTTTGGATCTCGCGATGTCGCTGATGAAACCGGGTGCCAGCACAGCGGACGTGGCTGCAGTACTTGCACCAGCGGAAGACCTGGGTTTTGCGTCTGAGGCAGAATGCTTCAGCATCGAACTCGGGCACGGGATTGGCTTGGTAAACGCGGGGTCGCGGGCCATCCACTACAACCCTCCGGTCATCACTCGCGCGTGGTCGCTTGATCACCCCGAGGAGATTCAGGAAGGCATGGTGATCGCCATCGAGGGAATTGAAGGGGAGCACCGGGTCGGAGGTGTCCGCCTGGAGAACCTCGTCGTCATCACTGCAGATGGTGCGGAGCTGCTCGACCACTACCCACGCGAGGAGATGGTGCAAACCGCGGGATAAAGACCCACCTCGAGCTCGATCGATTTGAAGCGAAGCGGATGGACTAAGGGCGACTGGGCTCCGACGCCAGCATGTCATTGCTCCGCGAACGGCGAGTGTGCTTCGAGAAAGCAAGCCGGGGGAGTTCCCCTTCATCACTGCACTACTTTTGGCCAATTTTCTAATGCATTGGAGCGTGACGAACATGAACTACCAACCCCTGATCGATGTCGACGACGTGATTACGGATCCTTCGGTTGTTGATCCTGAATATCCCCCAGAGCATTTCGTCACTCATTTCCGCAGCCACGGTGATGTGGTGCATGCCAGTCTGTGGATCGCTCAAGGAAAACAACCCAAGGGCATGCTCGTGCTCGCTCCCCAAATGTACGGTGGGGACCGACTGGAGAGCCTGATCATCCCATTGATGAACTCCGGCATTAGCGTGCTGACATTCCAGCCACGGGGCATGTGGGACGGCAACGGTCAGCACACATTGGTCAGTGCCGTGGAGGATGTGAACTCCGCTGTTGAGTTCCTCCGCACTGCCGACGAACGAGGCCAGCGCACACCTAGCGGCGCAGGATACCGCGTTGATCCTTCAAAGATCGGGGTCTTTGGGCTCAGCGGAGGCGGCGGCAACGTTGCGATGGCGTCCTGCGCCGAGAACGACGACGTTGCCTTCGCGATCGCCATAGCTCCGCAAAACCTCGAGCTCATACGTGATCCAGCGTGGCTTGACCAGCCTGGGAATTCCGCGTCGATGGCTGAGGTCAAGGCAGAGACGGCAGGTCGTGTAGACATGCCGAAGATGCTCCGCGGCATGCGGGAAGAAGACTTCGACCGCTTCAGCATCATTGCTCTCGCTCCGCGCCTGACCCGCAAGAAGATGCTCTTGGTGGGCGCGGCCCACGATGCCACCGGGCCTGTGGAGTACCACCACGTTCCGATCGCCAAGGCCCTTCAGGAAGCAGGCGCCGCCGGCCTCACCGAGGTCATCTTGGACACTGACCATCTCTTCTTGACCAAGCGTGTGGCCCTCGCTCGACTCGTGGTTTCGTGGCTGCGGGCTGAGCTCGATCTGTGAGGCGAGACAGAAAAAGAGGGACACCCGCCCCGACCCCGAGTACTTCCCTATGGCACCCGCAGCCCGCCTTGGGAACGGGATGACTGGAATCAGGGTACGCCGCCGTTCAATGCCTAGGGTTTTCACCGCCGAGCCAAAGCCGCGAACAACCGGCAAAGCTGGATTTGGCGCATTTTCGTAATTGACTGGCGTCGCTTCCCATCCCGGTCGCGTGCTGCCCGCTCTTAGCGTTATTCCTGAACGAGATGACGTAGAAACCGACGCAGGACAAAGACAGCGATCCGAACCGGTAACGGGCCGGCGGTTAGTGGCACAGGGCTCGTTCCGGCACAGACCCGACGCGGTGCCACGGTGCCCCCGCGTTCAACAATGACCCCAGCGACTGCTGGGCCAAACCAAGGATGGTCAATGATGACACGATCCACATTGGTCGACTCTCGTATCGGCCGCAACACATCGATAGTTGCGCTACTTCTGCTCAGCGGCGTAACACTCGACATCCAGTGGGGCACCCTGTCCCCGCTGGCCGGGACGATTGCGACAGAATCAGGGCTGTCGGGATCGGAAGTCGGCTGGGTCTTCAACGCGATGA
Source organism: Arthrobacter sp. Dra40 (assembly GCF_059091905.1). Lineage (NCBI taxonomy): Bacteria > Bacillati > Actinomycetota > Actinomycetes > Micrococcales > Micrococcaceae > Arthrobacter > Arthrobacter sp. Dra40. The sequence goes on along the minus strand of NZ_JBNHHB010000075.1, from coordinate 2,873 downwards.
TGGTCGGAAGTGCCATCTCCGTGAGCCTCACCGCCCGCATGGGCGACATTTACGGACACCGTAAGGTCCTCATCGCACTCACCGTCCTGGGAATGATGGGATCGGTTTTAGCAGCGACCGCCAACGGTTTTTGGCCTCTGGTGGCGGGCCGATTCCTCTTAGGTGTGGCTATCACCATCCCACTGAGCTGGGGGCTCCTGCGTCCGCGCGCTACCGCACGTCAGATCCGACTCGTTTCGTTAGCCCTCACTCTTGTGTTGTCAATCTTCACACCGCTCGCACTAGTTGTCGGCGGCTTCATCGTGGAATTGGGATTGCCGTGGCAAAGCGTCTTTTGGGTGAGCTTCGCTCTGTATGCAGTGCTGCTGATCCTCGCCCTCGTCTCATCTGAGACGCCCGCAGCCGCACGTGCTGTCGTTCGGATGGACTGGTTCGGCGCCCTAGGACTCGGAATTTGGGTCACGGCACTGCTGGTCGGAATTAGTGAAGGTCCGGGTTTGGGCTGGACGTCACCGATCGTGCTCGGCTCGTTTCTTGTGAGCGTATTGGCATTGGCTGTGTGGGTCGTCCAGCAGCGAAAAGCGCAGGAGCCACTGATGTCGTTCCGCGACATGGACCGCCGCCAGGCTCTCATCGGATTTTCCGGGATCCTCTTGATCAGCATTGTTGGCCAGGGCATGTTCATCGCACTGCCGGCACTGCTGCAAACCCCGACCTCTTCAGGGTTCGGGCATGGTCTGTCTCCCCTTGAATCTTCATACGTGCTGATCGCGCTGATTCCCGGCGCAGCACTGGGATATCTCTGGACACGGTGGGGCCTGAATCGATTGGGTCCGAAGATCGTCATGGTCGTTTCCGGAGCCGCTGGGATCGTCGTCTACCTCGGTCTCGCGTTCGCGCACGACTCGGTGTGGATGGCCTATGTCTGGACGTTCCTATACGCCCTGACGATTCTAAGCTGCGTAACCGCCGCGTACGCACTTGTTGCCTCGGCCGGGCGTCAGGACAACATGGCGACGACGATCGGGATGCAAAGCATCGTTCAGTTCGCCGGGTCGACGGTACCCGTCGCGATTGTGTTGAACGTGCTGGTGCCTGGCGCCGATGGATTCATTCCAGAGGCAAAGTTCGTTGGCATCTACGTCGCTTTCGCCCTGGTTATTGCCGTGTTCGTCATTGTGTGGGCTGTCTTTGCACCGAAACGTGTCACTGATCGACACGCAGTCGATACAGAGACCAATCCCGCAATGGTCCATGCTGCCCCTTAAAAGGGCTAAGAGCTGATCTCGGCAGCGCGGGAGGCAGAACGGAAGTCTCTGCCTCCCGGGACCCGTAAAGCAGAACGGGCACCTACGGGAACATTTTGGGCTAAAACGACAACCAGACGACGAATGACCGATCTCCTAGCCATCCAGCGGTGTAAGTCCCGGGCAGAGACAACTGAATATGACCGACTTACCCAACTAACGAAGCGAAGGTATGACCTATGAAAATCGGGATTCTCGGTGCCGGATCAATCGGTGCCACCCTCACCCAGCGACTGAGCGGGGCCGGACACGATGTTAGGTTAGCGAACTCGCGCGGCCCAAGCACAATTGATCCATCGCTGCTGACCTCCGGGGCGAAGGCCGCCCGAGCGGACGAGGTCGTGATTGACGTAGACGTCCTCATCACCTCCATCCCGCTCCACCGCATTCCTGAAATCGCGTCACTGGTAAAGAACGCTTCATCCAACACGGTAGTCATCGACACCTCGAACTACTACCCGATGCGTGACGGGGACATTGCGGCAATCAACGATGGCCAGGTCGAGAGTGTCTGGGTCTCTGAACAGCTCGGGCGTCCGATCGCCAAGGCTTGGAATGCGATCACCGCCGAGTCCTTTGCGAACAAAGCAACTGAGCCGGGTGCCCCTGAAAGGATCGCGATTCCCGTCGCCGCAGACCGAGATGCCGACCGCACCGTGGCGATGCAGCTCGTCGAGGACACCGGCTTTGACGCGTACGACGCGGGAGCAATTGCCGATTCGTGGCGCCAACAGGTCGCAGCGCCTGCATATTGCACCGACCTAAGTCGTGAAGAGATGCCCGCCGCCCTCGCCTCGGCGGAGAAGGACCGGCTGCCCGGGCGCCGCGACGTTGCGATGGCCGTCATCCTCGAGAGGACTCAAGGCGGCACGACCGTGGGCGTCGACGGCATGGGCGACTACCTGGTTCGACTCAACCGCGCAATATACGCGTGAGTAGGTGATTGCCGAGCTGGGCGGGGCGAATAGATCTCACTGATCGACCAACGTTGATCAGTGAGATCGGCCCAACTGGATGGGTTCGTGATCCTGCGACGGGTCTACGCCGAACGGTAGGACGGATCGGCGGCCTGCTTGGGCGGCGGACCCGTCGATCGATTCTAGACGCCGAAGGCTGCTGGGGGGGGCCCTTGATCTGCCGAGCCTGGTGCTGTGTTCCGCCCATGCGCTTGAACGCCTAGTAACTGACCACGGACGTTATGACACACGTGGCGTGGCCGGAACGGTTCCAGGTCACGGTGACGACCACCGCGGTTCGTTGGGTAAACCGCTACGCCAGTTCGGCGAGACCGGATGGAGGGCCGGTCCAGCCGTTCGAACCGCAGTCCGCGCAGGACTCTAGGCCGCAGTCCAACGGCAAGGTTGGGCACTGGTACCCGCGCTGCCGTGTTGGTGTCCCCTCCCGCGCGGCCTGGTTGCGAGATGGACCGACTGAGCGCCGCCGGAGGAATCAGCGCTGCCAGTATCGGTTTCGAGGGCTCGTGGGCGACGTTCAAGCGGTGAGCGGTGAGTCGAGACGGCTCGGCTGTACGGGCTATTTGGTGAATTCGAAGCCGCGGTAGTCGTC
>NZ_JBNHHB010000074.1:0-24204 GCF_059091905.1 Arthrobacter sp. Dra40 | reverse complement strand
GGTGACCAACCTCGCGGCGGGCATCAGCGCCACTCCGCTAAGCCACGCCGAGGTCATCGCCGCGGGCCGGGACGCCGGGCCGCGGATCTCGCGGCTGCTGGCCGGAATTGTCGCCAAACTGTGAACGGGGGCAAGATGACGGCAACGCCCGACGCCGTGCTGGCTGCCGCCGAAGCCTGGCTGCAGGCCGATCCGGATGCGGAGACCCGCGAGGAACTGCAGGGCCTGCTGGCAGCCGCCGGCGGCAGCGCGCCTGAGGCAGCGACAGTGCGGGCCGAGCTGGCGGACAGGTTCTCCGGTCCCCTGGCTTTTGGTACTGCCGGCCTGCGGGCTGCTTTGGGCGCGGGGCCGTTCCGCATGAACCGGGTGGTGGTGCGGCGCACAGCGGCCGGACTGGCCCGGTTCCTGCTGGATGCTGCCGGCGGAGCCTACACTCCGCGTGCCGTGGTCGGATTCGACGCGCGCCGGAACTCGCAGGCCTTTGCGGCCGAATCTGCTGCCATCTTCACGGCCGCGGGCATCGAAACCTTTCTGATGCCGTCCGCGCTGCCGACGCCGGTGCTGGCGTATGCGGTCCGGGCGCTTGGCTGCGAAGCAGGCGTGATGGTCACCGCCAGCCACAATCCCGCGAATGACAACGGCTACAAGGTCTACCTGGGTGGCCGCGCCGTCGACGAAGGTGGACGCGGCGCCCAGATCGTGGCACCCTACGACGCCGAGATCGCCGCCCGGATTGACTACACGCCGCCGCTGGAATCGATCCGTCTGGCCGAAGAAGGTTGGACGGTCCTCTCCCCCGGCATTGCGGACGACTATACGGCCGCTGTCACCGCGCTGGCCGATCCGCGCCTCTTCCCCCACCGCGATCTCAAAATCGTGCTCACGCCCATGCACGGGGTTGGCGGAGCCACCATGAAGGCCATCTTTACGCAGGCCGGGTTCACGGACGTCACGCTGGTGGCCGCCCAGGCCGAGCCGGATCCTGAGTTTCCGACGGTGGCCTTTCCCAATCCGGAAGAAGCCGGAGCAATCGATCTGGCGCTTGAGACTGCCGCCGAGGTGAACGCGGATCTGGTGGTTGCCAATGACCCGGATGCCGACCGTGCGGCGCTGGCGGCCAAAGATCCGGCCACCGGCGCATGGCGGATGCTCCGCGGCGACGAGGTCGGTGCCCTGCTGGGCGCGCACATGGCGGCACGGTTCGAAGGCCAGGACCGGCTGCGCGCGGACAGCGCCGAGGCGGCGGCTCCCCTTGACCTGCCGGCGGGCGAGAGCGCGGCCGGGCCCCGGGTCTTCGCGAACTCGATCGTCTCCTCCCGGCTGCTGGGCAGGATCGCGGCGCAGGCCGGAATCGCCCACGTCGAGACACTCACCGGCTTCAAATGGATTTCGCGCGTTCCCGGGTTGGCCTACGGCTACGAAGAGGCGCTGGGCTACTGCGTAGCACCGCATCTTGTCCGGGACAAGGACGGTATGTCGGCCGCGCTGCTGCTCGCTGAACTCGCCGCAGACCTTCACGCTTCCGGCCGGACCGTCTTTGACATCCTCGATGAGTTGGCGCTGCAGTACGGGCTCCATGCCACCGACCAGTTGAGCATCAGGGTGGACAACCTTGCGCTGATGGGAACCATGATGGACAAACTCCGGCAGCGGCCGCCGTCGTCGTTGGCAGGGTCCCCCGTCACGGTGAGCACGGATTTGTCCCTGGGCAGCGCAGGACTGCCGCCGACCGACGGGATGCTGTTTCTGGCCCAGGACGATACCCGCGTGATTATCCGGCCCAGCGGGACCGAGCCCAAGCTCAAGTGCTATCTGGAGGTCATCCGGCCGGTTGCCGGCGCCGACAAGCTAGCGGCCGTGCGGGCGGAAGCAGTTGGCGCGTTGGGGACCATCAAAGCCGACATCCGCCGGACGCTCGGGCTGATGGAGTAGGACGTCACCGGCACCCACTCACCGGTGCCTATGAGTGGCAGCGCGAGTAGGCGCCAAAGGCCCCCAGCGCGTTTCGGGCCTTGGACCTGGCAGGCCGCTGTCTGTGGAATGCCGGCGGGACATCGGCAGCGGCCGAAATCTTCCATGGCGGCCGATCCCTGCCAGAACGGCCGAATTCGTCGCGCCGGCGTCGGGTTTCGGCCGTTCCGGGCGCTGGTCGTGCCCGTCAGCCATGGTTCGTCGCATCCAGGCTTCGCGCCACGGGAGCGCCACCCGCCAGCCCCCTGCCACCCGTGCGCCACCCGCCAGCCCCCTGCCACCCGTGCGCCACCCGCCAGCCCCCCTGCCACCCGTGCGCCACCCGCCAGCCCCCTGCCACCCGTGCGCCACCCGCCAGCCCCCCTGCCACCCGTGCGCCACCCGCCAGCCCCCCTGCCACCCGGGCACCACCAGCCACGCTCCAGTATCTAGAACACCGGCGGGACATCGGCGGCGGCCGAAATCCTCCACGGCGGCCGATCCCTGCCAGAACGGCCGAATTCGTCGCGCCGGCGTCGGGTTTCGGCCGTTCTGGGCGCTGGTTTTGCCCCTCAGCCATGTTTCGCCGCATCCAGGCCCGGCACCATCGGCGCACCACCAGCCAAAGCCCGGCACCACGGGGCACCACCAGCAGCGGGCGTCTTGTCCCGCACCGGCCGCCAACCGGCGTAGCCCTCCCCCGCTTCGTCTTTATCCACAACCTCGGTTTGGCTGATGCTGCCCTCGGGCCACGCGGGCAAGACTGGGATCATGGGTCGTGAACTCCTCGAATCCCGGCTGCTGGCGCTGTGGCCGCCGCAGTATGACGTCCTGACTTCCCAAGAACTCCGACGGTACGGTGCCGGCGAGCGCTTGGTGCGTGATGCTGTCCGATGTGGCGCCTTGTTTCGAATCAAGCACGGCGCCTACGTACTTCGCGCATCCTGGCTGGCCAGCAATGCCAGGGAACGAAATCTCCTACGCGTTCAGGCGCACGCCCTCGTGACAGGTCCCGCCGGCACCTACAGTCATGTCACCGCCGCGCGTCTTCATGGGCTGCATGTCTGGGATGTACCGGCAATCGTGCACCTCACGCAGCCGTTTGCCACCACACGGCACACCAGAAGCCCCGACATCAGTCCGCATCACTTTCTCTTGCCAGAGGACGAAGTCATCTTCTTGCCCGGGCCTCGGGGCAAACCAGTCCCCGTCACCACCCTGGAACGGACAACCGTTGACTGTGCCCGGACGATAGAGCTTCACCGAGCTGCGATCATAGGCGACCACGCTCTTCGATGCGGCGCAAACCTCCAACGGATGAACGAAATCCTCGACTCTATGCCCGGGTCGCGGGGAGTCCGGCGCGCCCGAGCTACCCTCGAGTTGCTCAACGGCCGGGCCGAGTCACCGGGCGAGACGCGTACACGGCTTTTGCTGGGGACCTTTGGAATTCCGATGCCGGAGCTTCAGGTTGAACTGATCACGAGAACCGGTAAGTACCGCGTCGACTTCGCGTGGAAGGACATCATGCTGATCCTGGAGTTTGACGGCCGCACCAAGTACTTCGACTACAGTCCGACGGAACAAGTACTGATGGAGGAACGCAAGCGGGAGAACGCACTGGCCGAGATTCACTGGAACTTCATCCGGGTTGACTGGCCGCAGCTGGGCCGGCCCGATGAGTTCCGGGGCCGGATGGTTGAGGCCATGGCACGTGCCGCCAACAGAACGGCCGCTTTGCGCGCATGGTCTCCGGCTGCGTAAGGGGCCTGCTGCGTGAAGAAGCAGCCGCGTGACCGGGACCTGCCGCGTAAGAAAACAGCGGCACTGGCACCTCCCCGGTGACGGCGCAGCAGCGCCATCGGGTCCCCCCGGGACGATCGACTTCGGGTGCCGGGGCCAGGCCTTGACCACACGAGCAGCCCTGCACAAGAGCCACGCCCAGCGCCCTTTTCGGCACGGGCGCCTTGTGGGACGATGCAGCCATGGGCATCGAAGACGGATTGCCACGCGCTGCAGGAAACAGGCATCAAATCCCTGAGGAGGAGCCAGCGCACAAGGCCTCGGAGGAGCACATCCCTGCCGACGACGGCCGCGCCATAGCCCGACGGCGGCAGGAAGCCGAGGAGAAGCTTGAGGAGCACCGCCGGGCGGCCGAAGGAGAACGCCACTCGTCGGGCGGCAAAAACTGACACCGGCCAGCCTCGCACGCCAGCCAGGCCTCTGATGCCGGTCAGGCCTCAGCACGCCCGCTAGCGGCCGGAGCGGCCGGAGCGGCCGGTGCGGCCAAGCCTTGGTCCTGTCGACGTCTGTCCCGGTATGAAAAGATGGAAGTTCCTCCGAACCAGCAGATGAAAGGGATGGCCATGTCTGAAGGCATCACCTCCGGATCCGCGCCGAGCGAGACCTATCACGACCCGACGTCGATCGCTTCAGTCATCGACCACACCCTGCTGAAGCCCGAAGCTTCCCGCGAAGACATTCTCAAGGTGTGCAAGGAGGCGCTGGAGTACCGCTTTGCGGCCGTCTGCGCGAATCCCATCTGGACCGCCCTGGTGCACAGCACGCTCAAAGGGTCCGGTGTCAAGACCTGCTCCGTCATCGGCTTCCCGTTCGGTGCCACGCCCACCGACGTGAAGGTGCATGAGGCCCGCGGCGCCACCCTGGATGGTGCCGACGAGATCGACATGGTGATCAACATTGCCGCGGCCAGGGCAAACGACCGCAGCTCGATCATCGAGGACATTGCAGCAGTGGCCGAAGCAGTCCACGCCGGCGGTGCCATCCTCAAAGTCATCCTGGAGACGCATTTCCTGAGCGACGAGCAGAAGCGGATGGTCTGCGAAGCTGCCGCCGAAGCCGGTGCGGACTTCGTCAAGACTTCCACCGGCTTCAGCGGCGGTGGGGCCACCGTCGAGGACATCGCCCTCATGCGGGAGGCTGCCGGACCGCTCCTCGGGGTGAAGGCTTCCGGCGGCGTGCGCTCCATCGAAGACGCACGCGCCATGCTGCGGGCCGGCGCAACACGAATTGGCGCCAGCTCATCAGTGGCTATTGTTAACGGTGAGCAAGCCGCCGGCGGCTACTGATGCCGCATAGCACTATCGAGGAGAATCACCCCATGGCCCAACCCAAGCAGCGCACTCATTCGGGCGAGGGACACCTGGTCAGCAATCTCATCACTTTCGTGATCATCATGCTGATCTTCTTCGGGTCCCTGTATGCCTTCAGCCTGGAATCAGTCATCGGCGCCATCCCGGCGTTTGCGATCGGTCTGGGCTTGTTCTCGCTGGCATTCTTCATCCCCAAGCAGATCATGGGACGCGCGGACACACACCACGACGCCTGATTTCCCACGGGTTGCCCGGGCGCTCGGCCAGGGGACATGGCAGGTCCTGTTCCCCATCGGCTGGGCGCCCGGTGCGTTTAACGGACGATCTCTTCCTAGAACGACGGCGGCGCCCCCTCCCCGATGTCCCCGCGGCTGCCCGGTTGCCACCTGAGCGGCGCAGGTTCCAAGAACGACGGCGGCGCCCCCTCCCCGATGTCCCTTTCGGCTGACCGGTTGCCACAGGCACGGGCGTGTAAACTGGCAGACGGTGTGACGGGAAGTCTGGTCGTCGGGTAATTCAACGAACCCGAAAAGCGACCGTCAGGAGCCGACCATGGCCAATCCCTCCCCGCGAGGCAAGACAATCCTCAGCCGGGGCAGCTATCCGGAATGGGTCCGGCTCAGCGACCTGATGCGGAGAGAGACCGTCGGCGGCATCCTGCTGCTGGTCGCCACCGTCGCCGCACTCGTCTGGGCCAATTCGCCTGCTGCAGACAGCTACTTCGCCATCCGGGACTACCGGATCGGCTTCGAATCCCTCGGCCTGAATCTCAGCATTGGCCACTGGGCCTCGGACGGTCTGCTGGCCATTTTCTTCTTCCTGACCGGCCTGGAACTCAAGCGGGAGTTCGTGGCCGGCGACCTCCGCACCCCCAGCCGCGCCATCGTCCCGATCGCAGCGGCTTTCGGCGGCGTCGCTGTGCCGGCCCTGCTCTACGTCGTGGTCAACCTGAGTGCCGGCCCCGAGGCGCTGCGCGGCTGGGCCATTCCGACGGCGACCGACATCGCCTTCGCCGTTGCCGTTCTCGCCGTCATCAGTTCGCACCTGCCCAGCGCCCTGCGAATCTTCATCCTGACCTTGGCGGTCATGGACGACTTGATCGCCATCGCCATCATTGCCTTCTTTTACTCCTCCGATGTGCAACTGCCCTACTTGCTATGGATGCTTCTGCCCCTGGCGGTCTTCGCCTTCCTGACGCACCGCTTCGCCAAGTTTTTCGCGGAGCACCATGTAGCAGCCTGGGTCATTCTGCTTCCGCTCGGCGTCGTGGCGTGGGCTCTGATGCATTCCTCAGGCGTGCACTCCACGGTGGCGGGCGTGTTGCTCGGCTTCCTAGTCCCCGTGCTGCGCAGCAAGAAGCACGGCGGCCCGGACGCCGGCCCCGGACTGGCCGAGCAGTTGGAACACCGTTTCCGTCCGCTTTCAACAGGATTCGCGGTGCCGGTCTTCGCCTTCTTCGCCGCCGGCGTCGCACTTGGCGGCTGGGAGGGCGTCAGCAGGACCTTTACGGACACAGTGGCGATCGGCATTGCCGTCGCCTTGGTGATAGGTAAGCCGCTGGGCATCATGTTCACCACCTGGCTGCTCACCAAGTCCACCAATGCCAGCCTGGACCCCTCGCTGAAGTGGATCGATGTGTTTGGCGTGGCTGTGCTGGCGGGTGTGGGCTTCACAGTTTCGCTCCTGGTCAACGATCTGAGCTTTGCACTGGGATCCGAGCACCACGACCACGCGAAAGTGGCAGTCTTGGCCGGGTCGCTGGTTTCGGCGCTGCTGGCAGCGGTCATCCTGCGTGCCCGCAACCGGCACTACCGCGCCGTGGAGGAGCTGGAAACAGCCGATTCAGACCACGATGGCATTCCTGACGTGTACGAGCGGGACCGCCGCGCTGCCCCCTGATCCACCACCCTCGGCGGTGACCGGCTGAGTGAGCGGCCGCTGCGGGCGGCGACCGGCCGGGTGAACCGCCACCGCGGGCGGCGACGACTCCCCCGGGTGCGATGTGCGCCACACGCCGCGCAGTTCTGCTGAGCGACCGGGTGCCCGTGCCATACTGAGCCAGTTATGGCCAGCTTGGCTCCGGCAATCCAGCCGGTGCGGGCTGCCCGGAGTAGGGGACCTTCGAGCATGTCTGCCGCACTAAGCCCACTGTTGTCACTGCTGAGCGGACAACAGCAGTTCCACGAGCTGTCCCTGCGCGCCCGTGTCTTCCTGAGCCATGTGCCGCTCTGCGTTACCGTGACGCTCACTGCGGTGATAGCCGCGGTGTTCTTCCCGCACCTGCTGGCCGATGTGTATGTCCTTGGCGGGGTCATCGGCATTGCTGTCCTGTGGATCCTCAGCGCGGTTGTGCCGTGGGAGCGGCTGCCCCTTCAGTCATACTGGACCATCCCGCTGCTGGATTTTGTCGCCATCGGCATCCTGCATGAGGGCGCCGGAACCGAACTGCCGGGAGTCAGTTTGCTGGCGGTGTTCCCGGTGTTCTGGATGGCTTGGTCGGCCATCGCCCCGACCGCCGCCCGCATCGTGAGTTTTGTTGCGCCTCTGTTTATTGTGTGGATCCCGGTCTTCACCGGACCGGGGCCGGTGACGCGCGAAGCTTTGGCGGGTCCCATCCTGGTTCCCCTCGTGACCCTGGCGGTGGCCGTTACGGCATCGGTTTTTGCGTCGAGCATGACGGCACAGCAGCAAGCGCTTTGTGACAAAGACCAAGAACTGCGGGCGCTCCTGGAAGACAGCAAAGTCCATGTGCGGCGGTTGGACACCGTCTTGAACGCCGTCGCCGTCGGGGTTCTCGTGACCGACGCCGGCGGGCATGACATCTTGAGCAATGTGCAGCAGCAGCGGGACCGTTCGAGGGCCATGCCCCAAGGCATCGACAACCCCAATGAAGCCGATTTGCTCGTCTTCGAAGCGGACCGGGTGACGCCCGTGGTTCCCGAAGATCGCCCCATCCGACGTGCCGTGAGCGGAGAGTCCTTTTCCGACCGTCTGGTGTGGATCGGCGCCGGAGAATCCCAGCGTGCCATGTTGTGCACGGCCCGGCCCATGCAGAACGACGCCGGCCAGTTCGACGGAACTGTCATGGCCTTCAGCGACGTGACGGATCTCGTCAACGCGCTGACTGTCAAGGAAGAGTTCGTCGCCAGCGTTTCGCATGAGCTTCGAACGCCGCTGACGTCCATCATGGGATACCTGGACCTCGCTCTTGAGGACGCGGATCAGCTGCCCCCGCATGTGGCCCACTCGCTCAGCATTGCCATGCGCAATTCCGAGCGTTTGCTCCAACTGGTGGAAGACCTGCTCTTTACGGCGTCCGGAGTGCTGAGCGTCGCCCCCCGCCGCACGCTCCTGACCGAGGTTGTTGCCGCCAGTGTCGCGTCGGCCATGCCGAGGGCTGAACAGGCAGGTGTAAAGGTGGTAATCGACGCCACCGAGGGGCTGGAAGCGGACATTGATCCCAACCGGATGGGCCAGGTTGTGGACAACCTGCTCTCCAACGCCATCAAATACTCGCCCGACGGCGGCCGGGTCACGGTGCGGACGCTGGAAACCTCCCACACCGCCGTGCTGGAGGTCAGCGACACCGGCATGGGGATGTCGGAAGACGATCAGGACTCAGTCTTCACGAAGTTCTTCCGGACCAGTTCCGTGCGGCAGGCTGCCATCCCCGGACTTGGGCTCGGTTTGGCGATCAGCAAATCAATCGTGGAAGCACACGGTGGCGCGCTGACCTTTAGCAGCGTGCTCGGAGCAGGCACGACATTCCGTGTTTCGATCCCACACAGCAAGGGAGGCCGTCCGGAGACGGCCTCCCTCGCCCAACTACAGCCATGAACGACGACGTAGCGCCGCGCGGCTAGCGAATCGACTGATGACCCTTGAACGGCATCTTGGCGTTACCCGGTCCCTTGCCCTTGGCCGTGCCGTTGACCGCTGAGGTCGTTTCGGCGAAGGTCAGCGTGGTGTGCGCGATGGCATCAGCCATCTGCTCCAGCACCACGCGGTCCACGTTGGCCAGCGTGTCGCAGGCCTGGTGGTAGCAGGGATCGTAGGCCTCGCCCGCGGTTCCCCCGTATACCGCTGCCTGCTCTTCGGTCTTGATCTGCTCGGCGCCGGTGAACAAGCCGCCGGCGGGGATGCCGTTGTTGATGAAGCCGAAGTAGTCCGAACGGCCGTCGAAGGCTGTCGGTTCCGTGGCGAGTCCCTGCGAGGCGAAGTAGTCGTTGAAGACGCGCTCAATGGTGTCCGAACCCTTCGGCCCGGTGAGCCCAAACGCGTCGCCGTCGCCGTCATAAACGAAGCGAACTGCATTGGGCGAACCGACCATATCGAAATTCAGGTTCAGCGCATGGTCCTTGATCTCCTTCTTGCTCAGCTGCGACACGTAGTAGTCCGAACCGAGCAAGCCGTCCTCTTCGCCGCCCCAGAAGGCAAACCTGACCCGGTTCCGGGGTGCATCGCCCGAGGCGGCCATCTGAAGTGCGGTTTCCAGGATTGCCGCACTGCCGGAGCCGTTGTCATTGATGCCCGGACCTTCGGGCACGGAATCCAGGTGGGCGCCCACCACCACGGTGCGGTCCGCGCGCCCTGCGGTGTCCGCCAGAATGTTGAACGTTTCCGTGGCAACAATCGCGCCGTCGACCGCGATCCGCAGTTCCAAGCCGGCGGTGCCGGCCAGCTCGGCCCCCAGCGCGAAGCTGGTAGTGACGGCCGGGATGTCCTGCAGGGTCCCCAGCGTGCCGCCGAAGAGATCATGCCGGTCGGCCGTGTCTCCGTTGCCTTGGTTGAACAGCACCACGCCAACAGCGCCTGCTGCCGAGGCATTCGAAACCTTGACAGAAAACTCGCAGGTGCCGCGTTGTATCAAAGCGATCGAACCGGCGGGGAAGCCGGCAAAGTCGGCCGCCTCGCAGCCGCTGGTGCTCGCCCGGTCCCCGGAGAGGTTGATGTCCACCGCGGTCACCGGCGCCGTGACGTCGCCGGACCCCGAGTAATCCATCGCCAGGAAATCCTTCTCTGCCGTGTAGACAGTCGGCGTCGGAGCCGTCTGCTCGAACGCTTCGCCGCGGAGCACGAACCGTTCGTAGGAGAACACCTGCCGCACCGGCGTGTAGCCAGCGGCCGACAGCTGGGCTTCGATGTACTGGGCCGATGCTTCGTAGCCGGACGTCCCCGCAGCACGGTTGCCGCCATTGGCATTGGCCGCGTCCTGCAGAGCCTGCAAGTGACTGACGATGTTTTCTACGGTGACGGCAGTGCGCAGGGCGCTGGTGTCCGTCCCCTTGGCGGCTTGCGCTGGCAGCCCGGTTCCGAACGCCAATGCCGTGGCGACAGCAAGCGCCGCGCCGCGGCTTAGATGGTGGGTCTTCATGCTGATTCCTCCATAGGGTGCGATGAAGGATCCCGTTGTCCCCGCAGCAGGATCCTGCTGCGGAAGCTATCCCATACGCTGTTGTTCCGGGTAGAGCAGGGAAGCAATAAGTGCGGAAAAGCATCAAAAGAGCCGCGTGGGCGCCTTAAAGGGTCCAGCACCATGGATACGCCACCGGTACCATGGCAGTCGGTCGTCGGCACATTAGCGCGGCTGCAACGCTGGAGAGGAAAACCGATGCGGCTAGGCACTTCGCGGGAACCGGCCCGCCTCCTGCCCTCCTTCCTGTTGGCCGGCTACGCCCTCCTGGTCGCCGGCGTCGTGTTCTGGCCCACGCCGGTGGACGCCGCCGCGAACAGCACCGTCCAGCACGTTCTCTCGACTCTGCAGAAAGCCGGCGCACCCCGCTGGATCGACTACAACCTGGTCGAATCCGGGGCGAACGTCCTGCTGTTCGTGCCGCTGGGCCTGCTGGCCGCGCTCCTGCTGCCGGCCGGTTTGCGCTGGTTGACGCCCGCCGGGGCCTTCGTCCTCTCCGGCGCCATCGAGTGGGCGCAGCAGGAGTTCCTCCCCGGCCGCCATGCTGCGCTGCAGGATGTTCGGACCAACACCTTAGGGGCCGCCGTCGGCACTGTGCTGGCCTATGCCTGGCTGGAGCACCGGAAAAACCAGCGCCGGTAACGCGATAAAGTCGAGGTAGTTTCTCTAGTTACAGCTCAGGTAAAGGACCAGCATGCGCATTTCCGTCATCGGCTGCGGTTACCTCGGCGCAGTACACGCGGCGGCCATGGCCAAGCTCGGACACGACGTGGTCGGTATTGACGTGGACGAACGCAAAGTGACTGAGCTGCAGGCCGGACGCGCTCCGTTCTTCGAGCCCGGTCTGCCGGACCTGCTCACCGAGGTTCAGCAGACCGGCCGGCTGACGTTCAGCACCGACATGGCCGACGCCGCTGGAGCCGCCGTACACTTTGTCTGCGTGGGCACCCCGCAGCGCAAGGGCGAGAACGCCGCCGACCTGCGCTACGTCGATGCTGCCTTCAGCTCGCTGGCCAGCCATCTGCGGGCGGGCGATATCGTGGTCGGGAAATCCACTGTGCCGGTGGGAACTGCCTCCCGGCTTGCCGACGAAATACAGGAGACCGCCCCCGGCGCCGTGCTGGCGTGGAACCCCGAGTTCCTGCGCGAAGGCCATGCCGTGAAGGACACGCTGACTCCCGACCGGTTCGTCTACGGCGTACCCTCCGGGGCGCCCGGGGAAGCAGTCACCGCTGCCTTGGACGAGGTCTATGCCGTGCCGCTTGCGCAAGGGACACCCCGGCTGGTGGTTGACTACGCAACAGCGGAACTGGTCAAGACGGCCGCGAACTCCTTCCTGGCCACCAAGATTTCCTTCATTAACGCCATGGCCGAGGTGTGCGATGCCGCCGGAGCCGACGTCACCGCCCTGGCTGACGCCATCGGCATGGACGAGCGCATTGGCCGCAAGTTCCTTAACGCCGGGGTCGGGTTCGGCGGGGGGTGCCTGCCGAAAGACATCCGGGCGTTTATGGCACGGGCGGGCGAGCTTGGGGCCGATCAGGCCCTCACCTTCCTGCGGGAAGTGGACGCGATCAATATGCGTCGCCGGACGCGCGTCGTCGAACTGACCCGTGATCTTGTCCGGGGGTCGTTGATCGGAAAACGCATCACGGTGTTGGGCGCTGCTTTCAAACCGGAGTCCGACGACGTCCGCGACTCCCCTGCCTTGTCTGTTGCCGCGCAGCTTCAGCTACAGGGTGCCACCGTCACGGTCACCGATCCCGAAGCCTTGGCCAATGCCACGCAGCGCTTCCCGGAACTCAGCTACGAACCGGATACCAAAACCGCGATTGCGCGCGCCCACGCACTGGTTCTGCTGACCGAGTGGAAAGAATACCGCGAGCTCGATCCGGCCGCGATCGGGAACCTGGTGGACGAAAAGAACATCCTGGACGGGCGGAACGTGCTGGACCCCGCTGCTTGGCGGCACGCCGGATGGACGTTCAAGGGCATCGGCCGTCCCTAGCCTTTTCCCAAGTTCGGCCTTCCAGAATGGGCCCGTACAGCCAAGCTGAACGGGCCCATTGTCTTTTTCCGTTGACAGTGTTCCCGTTCCGGAGCATGTTAGGTGAATGGCCAGCGCTCTACGCCGGCGACCCGATCCATCGTCGGGTCGGGCACGCGCGGGCCGTCGATGGGGGGGAAACGGCCGATGTCTCGCGGCAGAGCGTCTCGCAGTGCCACTGCTTTAGCCGTGGCGGCTGCCCTTGGTATGTCCGGCGTGCTCATGTCTGCTGCGCCGGCTGCCGCTGCCCCTGATCCCGGTCAACGCCTCTTCGAACCGGGCCAGGCCACTCTCGGCGACCCGTACTACCCGGAGTCCGGGAATGGTGGCTACGACGCCACCCACTACCAGCTAAACCTCGTGTATGACCCCGCAACCGACCATCTCGAGGGCACTGCCATCATCACGGCCCGGGCCGAACAGGACCTGTCCTCGTTCTCGCTGGATTTGGACAGCCTGCAGGTGCTGTCCGTTGCTGTTAACGGTCTGGACGCACGCTACAAACAGGTGGGAACCAAACTCCTGGTCCTTCCGGCACGCGGCCTGCCACACGCGCAGCGGTTTACCGTGACAGTGAAGTACGGCGGCGTTCCCCGGACCCTGGATGCGGCAGCCAAGGCCGGGTTCGTCCGCACAAACGACGGCGCGGTTGTCACCGGCCACCCGGAAGGCCCGCCCACGTGGTTTCCGGTCAACAACCACCCCAGTGACGTTGCCACCTACTCCTTCGAGGTCTCTGTGCCGGACGGGTGGGAGGCAATAGCCAACGGCCTCCCGGACGGAACCTCCAGCAAGTCCGGCCGCACCACCTTCACATGGGAAGCGGCCGAGCCGCTGTCCCCGCATCTGGCGACCATCGCCGTCGGGCAGTTCGACGTTGCCGAATACGCCAAAGGCGGTACCAGGTATGTGGACGCGATGGATCCGGCCTTGAAGGAAGTGGTCACGCCGCGCAACGGGGACGGCCTGGCGTGGTCGCAGAGTGACGACGCCAGCTATAAGCGGCTCACCCGGACCATCACGGTACCGGATGCGGGCGGTGACCTCTCCTTCTGGATGTTCCGCGACACCGAACCCGGCTGGGATTATGCCTTCGTGGAGGCCAGGACACCCGGCAAGGACGATTGGACCACGCTCAAGGACACCACCGGACACGCCCGCGAGTCCACAGGCAGTTCCTGCCCTGCGTGGCATCAGGTGCATCCGTTCCTGAAGCACTATCAAACCGACAAGGGCAACGGATCCTGTTCCCCGGACGGGACAACCGGCCATTGGTGGGCAGCCACCGGCGCCAGTCAAGGTTGGGAGCACTGGGAGTTCGATTTGGCCGACTACGCCGGCAGGGACGTGGAACTGTCGCTGACCTACGCCAGTGACATCACCGGCCAGAACGACGGCGTGTTCATGGAGGACATCAAGGTGCCCGGAGGTACCGGGTCAACCTCCTTCGATAGCGACGGCGACCGGTGGGACGGGTGGGAAGCGCAACCCGCACCAGACGGCAGTCCGGAAAACGCGAACGGCTGGACGGCCGGCTCGACCGTTCCCCCTTCGCAGGCGTACAAGATCCGGCAGTCGCTGGACAAGCAGCCTCAGATACTGAAATTCCTGTCCACCCTGTTCGGCAAGTATCCGCTCAGGAGCGCCGGCGGCATCATCGACTCTTCCGAAAACCTCGGTTTCGCCCTTCAGACGCAAGGGCGGCCTATTTATCCCATGGACGGCTTTTACGACGAAGCCAGCGGAAACGCCATGATCGCCCGGGAAATGGCGCACCAGTGGACCGATTCGCAGTTGCCGCCGCCGCGGTGGCAGGACAGCTGGTTGAACCAAGGCCTGGCGACCTACGCCCAGTGGCTCTGGAACGAACAGCAACACCTGGGCAGCGCCGACGATACCTTCGACTTCTACGCCGGGATAGCGGCCGACGACGACTTCTGGCAGCCACGGGTCTCGGATCCGGGTGTCGATCAGCTTTTCGCGGCCAATGTCCAGACCCGCGCCGCCATGGCGCTCCACGCCCTGCGGGACAAAGTGGGTGACAAAAACTTCTTCAGGCTTTTGAAGACCTGGGTCCACAACGGATCAGGCAGGCCAGACGATTTCCGCAAGCTGGCCGAAAAAGTGTCAGGCGAAGAGCTGGGTCCCCTCTTCAAGACCTACGTGTCGACGGCTGGGAAGCCGGGGGCTCTGTAGCGGCCAGCCGCTACGCTCAGACTGGCCGGGTGCTACCCGGTCAGCAAATCCGCCCCCTTGCTAGCGGTCTTCGCCGAGGACCCGCAGGCCTTCGCGGTAGGCATCAGCCGTCAGTTCGCCGCGCGCGAACCTCTGGTCAAGGATCTGTCTGGCCGTGCTGCGCCGGTGCGACTGCTGTACTTGGCCGGCTGCTGCTGCCAAAGCATCTTCGACTTCGCGCGGTCTCAGCCCCATGAACGCACGTATCACCAGGACCGCCAGCAACGCCACAATGGCCAGCAGCAGCAACCCGAACAGCCAAGCCAGACCCATATCCACCATGATCAAAGCACCCCTTCAATCACTTGGGAACGACGGCTTCTCCGTCAGGTCGTTCCCCTAGGGTCAGGATACGCGTGCGGCCGGACAACATACAGGGGCGAAACCATCACAATCGCGTGTCCAGCGCCCGTCCAAGATCCCATGGATTAGGATAATCCGGGTCCCCAGCCTGAGTACGCACAGCTGCTGAAAGACGGACCATCGACTATCTGCGGGGGACCTTTCCATGCTTGATACGCGTTTGCACCCTGCCCAGCAGGGACGCAGTCGGGAGGGGCAATTCCGTCCTGATGTTGAAGGGCTGCGAGCCGTCGCCGTCGTGCTGGTGGTCCTCAATCATCTGTCCGGCAGACCGTCCGGCGGCTACATCGGCGTCGACATTTTCTTTGTGATCTCTGGCTTTCTCATTACGGGTCAACTCGTCCGGGAACGAACGAAAACCGGCTGGATATCCTTGTCGGGATTTTATGCGCGCCGGCTCCGTAGAATCCTGCCGGCAGCCACACTGGTCGCGACTGTGACGATTACCGCCGGATACGCCCTTTGGTACTTTCCGCGCGCCAGCCAGACAGCCCTGGACGGACTCAGCGCCATGCTGTGGGTCTCCAACTGGCATTTCGCTGCCATCGGAACCGACTATCTGCAGGCCTCAGGACCGGTCTCGGCTTTCCAGCATTATTGGTCCCTGTCCGTTGAAGAACAGTTCTATGTGTTCTGGCCATGGCTGCTGCTGGGGTTGGCCTATCTACTCCCGCGGTTCACATCGCTTACGGTCCGCCGTGCAATCGTGCTAGGCGTTGCTACTGCAGTGGCCGTTTCCTTCGCGTGGTCGCTCTTCATGACCGGCTGGCGTCCCTCGCTGGCCTACTTCGACACCCTCAGCCGGGCGTGGGAATTTGGGGCAGGAGCACTCGCAGCGCTCGTACCGCTCAGTCGGATAAGCCAGCCAGTCCGGTGGCACCGGCTTTTGGCGCCAACGGGATTGATGGTCATCCTGATCGGCGCGCTCCTTCTGACCAAAGACTCTGACTTCCCGGGTCCATGGGCAGTCATCCCTGTCGCCGGTACGCTGCTCGTTATCGTTGGCAACGAAACCCGCTCCGGGTTCGGCACTGTGGTGCTGACCAATCCTGTCATGCGGTATCTCGGGCGCATTTCGTACTCACTCTACCTGTGGCATTTCCCGCTGATCATTTTCGCCGCTGCGGTTGACCCTGCTAATTCACCTGCAACCATGGCCCTTACCGTGGCTGCCATGCTGCTCTGTGCCGCACTCTCCTACCGCTTCGTTGAAGAGCCAGTGCGTCGCTCGTCTTGGCTTCGATCCTGGGAATCCGCCAGGGTGCACAACCCTTCTGGCCAGCGGCGCAGACAACTGTTGGGGGCGGGGACCGTCGCCATGGTCGTCCTCAGCCTCAGCGCCGTGCAGCTAGTAGGTCCGTCGTTCGTCCGCGATTCCACCGAAGCCGCCGCCCTTATCGACGGCAGGCCGCCGGCCGGGGCCGCCCAACCGTTCACCGATTCCGGCGAGCTGGCTGCCGCTGTCCAATCGGCCTCGGAAAGGCAACCGGATCCGGCCAACCTGACCCCCTCACTTCAGGTGCTTGGTCCTTCGCAGCAGCCACCAGCGATGAACCCGGAGACAGGATGCCGCAATGAAACCGGAGCGGACCGACCCAACTTCTGCGCGTATGGATCGGCCGAGGGCAAGCTTTCGGCGCTCGTGATGGGCGATTCGATCGCCATGAGCTGGATGCCAACCATCACTGGGGCGCTGGCCGACGGCGGATGGACCGTGACCGGTTTGGGTTTCGCCAACTGCCCTGCCTACCTGGTGGAAACGCGTCCCCGGCTTGCCGACTCAGCCTTCGCCGCTGACTGCGCGGAAAGCAGACAGCGGATGTTCCGCGCGGCCGAAGAATTACGCCCTGATCTGATAGTGCTCAGCGGTAACCACGAGGCTCTGGCCAGCCGGGCCACCGGTCAGAAGGCCGCACAGGAATGGCAGGAGGGCGTCCGTCAAGCAGCGGAGCGCTTTGCCGCGACCGGCGCGCAAGTCGTTGTCATCGGTAAGCCGCCCAGCGGCGCGGACATGAGGGTGTGCCCCTCTCGGCTGCATGGCCTGGACGATTGCCATGCGGTGACAAGCAAGAACTGGGAGCGGCGCACCGACGCTGAACGGGAGGCCACGGAGGAAGTGGACGGAGCCGGCTATATCGCTGTCCGCGACTGGTTCTGCACCCCCGACGGCAAATGCCCGCCGCTGATCGGCGACTACATCGTGCGGACGGACACCGGACACCTCACCAATGCCTTCGCCGAAAGCCTGGCCTTGGTGTTGCGCGGTGAACTGACGTCCCAAGGCATCAGGACATTGCCTTCTGCGCAGTGAAAGGCACTGAGACGTTCTGGACAGCCGATTCCGTCATTCGGGCATCCGCAGACATTGATGCTCCGCACGGAAGCAGCCAACACAGCGGATTGGCTACGGTGGCGGCGCCGCGTAGTAGAGGTCGGTGCTCCAGCGGCCATACTGGAAGGTTTTGTACACTGGGTCCCCGGCCACGGTCCCGTTCATAGGCTGGATCCGCAGACGATAGGTGGTGAAGAACCCGCCGTCTGACGTGGAGAACGGCAACTCGAACACGACGGAAGGCTGCTTGACCGTCGCTTCCGCGGCCCAACCGGCGGCACTGGCCAAAGAGACTTCGTAGGACGTCGCGCCGGACGACGCCTTCCAGGAAAATGCCACGTGCTTCTTGTCGTTGACCGGTGTGCTGACGCTGTAATTGACCGCCGTCACCAGCCCCAGCGGCGGGTATGCCTTCGCATCGCGGAAGCAATTATCCACCGAATAGTGCTCATACTTGTACACCAAATAGATGGCATCGCCGGCGGTGGCACCGTTCATCGGCTGCACCCTCAGGCTGTACTTGGCATAGTAGGCCGCGTCACTGCCGGCGCCCTTGAGCGGATTGCCCAGGCGGTCGGAGGGGATCCGGGGCATGGTGAAAGTGACGTGTTCACCCTTCACCTCGGCCGCCTGAGCGTACCGCGGATCGCCGGAGGAGAGTGTCACAACGTAATGCGTGACGTTGTGGGCCCTGCCCCAGGTAAAGCTGACGTCCAGCTTGTCCAGATTCTCCAACTGGGCGGTTGACTTGGCCACCTTGCACTGCGCGGAGTCCTTCATTGGTCCGTCCGGACGCTTCTTCAGTTGGGCTCCGGCAATAAGGCGTGCATCAGAGGAGCCGGAGGGCGGGGCCTCCGGTGCTCCCACCGTGACGCTCATGGTTGCGGTAGCAGTCTGGCGCCACTTCGCGACAGCCGCGGGCGTGCCCACTCCCAACAACACCACCAGGAAAAAGGCAACGGCGGCCCCGGTAAACCCCGGCAGGGACCGAACCCGCCTCCACATCCCGGGTCGCGCCGTCGTCGCCGTCCTTGCCATGTCCTCTGTCACTGGCTTTTCTTTCTTCGTTTCATCAATACCAAAAAGATGATGCCAAGAACCGACAACGGAACGGCCAACCAGGTCCGGTTGTCTGCGAAGACGTTGCCCTCCATCCAGCCTGCCTGCATCGGTTCATCCCCGTCGCCCGCAAGCGCGGAGGGGCCATCCGGTGCGGCCCGTTCCGGCAGGAGCACCGGTTCCAGGACTTCATCGCCAAGGGGCGGCGGGCTACCCGTCCCCGTCGGATTGCTGCCCCCGCCCTCCTGCGGACAAGCGCCGGCGGCGGCGAGTCCCTCGGCTGTAGCTTGCAGCCGGAACGCGACATCGACGTCGGCGCGCTGACGTTTGGTCTCGTTGGCCGCGCTGGGGGCCAGCCGCAGCTTGAGGTTGAGCAGGACCTCTTCCCCGGGTGCCAACGTCCACGTTCGAGCCAGAGTCGCGCAGGACCGGGGACCGGTCAACGGCATCGTTTCGCCTGCGCCTCCGGATTCCGCAACGCTTAGCACCAGGTTGCCGGAGATTTCCACGTCGGCGTCACCCACCATCCCGGCGACCGAAAGCGCAGCCGGGTCGCTGCTGTTGTTGCGGACCCACAACTGGCTCGCGATGGATCCGCCGGGAACCAACGCGCCGGCTCGGCTAAACAATTGCCGTGGCAACTCGGCTGCATAGTGGCGCCCGTCCAAACTCAACTGCAAGCGGTCGTCGGCCGCCTGCGCGGGCTCGGCCGGCACCCACAACACAAGCAGCAGCACGAACACGGCCACTGCGCGGCTGATCAGGGCCCAAAACAACTGTTGAGGATGCCTCGTCATGGCCGGATCACGACGTCGACCGCTGCCGGAGCGACCGCCTGGTCGGAAACTCGGCCTGCTCCGTGCGGGTCTCCACGGCTGTGTCTTCGGCCGGGAAGACCTTGGACAGGCGTGTTTCCGGCGCGTCAGACGGCGCTTCGGCGTCGCCGGTTACGAACACTCGATCCGGTGCCCGACGGTCCCCGGCTTCCTTCTTCGCCTTGCGCTGGCGTTTTTCCTTGAGGATGGAATACGCGCCGTATCCGATGAGCGCTATAGCCGTGAGCTTGAGGACCAAGCCGCGGTCCCCCTGCCCCAGTGCATGAGCCAGGAACCCTACGCCAGGAACAGCATAGAAAAGCTTCCCGCGGACCTGTACCTCCCGAACAGGGAGCTCGTCTTCTACGCTGTTGTTATCCCCCTTGGTCACCAGCAGCCTCTCGCCCTGCTGCGACGCAATCACTGCGGTGATCCGGTGAGTGACAACCACCGGGCTGTTGGACGCGGACTGATACGTGATGATGTCTCCGGTGCGGAGCTCCCCAAACGGCGTCGGCTTGACTACCAGGAAGGTGCCCGGCGCGTATTTTGGTGCCATGGAACTGGTCAACACGGTATACGTCTGCGACCCGGTGACGAGCGGTACGACAACCAGGACCAGCGCCGCCAACGTCACCGCTAGAAAGGCGAGGTAGGCGAGCCCCCGGCCGGTGAGACGCACAGCGTTCACGAACATTCCTCTCAGATCTGCTCAGCGGCGAGCGGAATGGAGATGGTAGTCAACGTGTCTTGCAAAGACGGGGGTGTCCGCCGGGAGAGGGACGCCTGGAGGCAGATCACGCCCGATTCACCCTTGGCCAGGTCAACTGAAGGCAGTGCTCCTGTGGGCGCTGCGGTAAAGAGGGCTGGATTCTCACACTCCTCGAGGCTCCCGGCTCCCGTCGCGGCAATGTGCAGGTACTCGGCGAGGTTCGCGGACGCGATGGTGGGCGGCGACGTGATTGTGGCCCTGATGGTGAACTCCCCGCCGGCATTGGTCAGGTTGGTGAGTTTGACTCCGGCCCGGACCGCGCTGCCCGGCATCAGCTTTCCGGCCGGCGCCGTTTCCAGCGCCAGGGTTGCCGGCTTGCCGTCTTCCATCGTCATGTTCACGCTAGTGTCGCCAGAACCGAGGCTCACCTTGAAGTCCGCGGCGTGGATAGTGCCGGCGTCGAGCGGTGCGGCGGCGTTCCACAAGGCATATGAACCCTGGACGGTCAGCATTCCCAGCGCCACGGCAGCGGTCAGCAAAGCAGCGGCTTTGAGCGCTTGCCGGTTCCGCATCGTCGGTCTCCGCCTAACTGCAGTGGTGCGCGACGGGGTCAGGCGCGCACCGCTGGTCTTGAAAATTTAGACAGCTGTCAGTTGCCCGCCACAGCACTGGCGGGCTGCGGTGCCACCTGATCCAGCTTGAATGCTACGTTGCTGAAGTCGTATTTGGCGTTGGCACTGTCGCGGCCTTTAGTATCGGCTGAAAAATTGAAAGTCACCGTGGCGGTGATGTCCTCCACGGAATCGGTTAGGGTCCCCGTCAGGTCAACACCTTTCTTGCTGCGCAGCTTCACCTCGGAAACAGTGATGTTCGCGTCCGTAAACGTGCTCGTGGCGTTCTTCGCGTTAACAACCGACAGCTTGGCGGCGATCTTATCGCCCTTGAGGATTACGTCGATGTCCTGCGTATAGGTCAGGGTCTCGCCGGGGACGATTTTGTAGCCGGCGATGTTGCCGATTCTGCCGTCCATATTGCTCCAGTAGCCCGGCTCGGTCCTCAAGTTCAGGTTGCCGGCCGCCACTGTGCCCATACCGGCACTCTTCTCCGCGTTCCAGACGGCCAGCGTTCCGCCGCCGCCGAGCAGCAGCGCCGCGCCGACACCGATTGCCAGAGTTCCCTTGACCATCTTGTTCATTTTTGACCCCTTGTTTTTGGCTGGCTCGGCACCTCGTTCTTGCCGATAACCCCAATCTCGCCAACGCACCTGAAGACGAACGGTGTTATTTGCGAAACGTTCCCGAAAAAATCGCCGGTAGGCACTGTGCCGTGGCCGAACCTCAAGATCACCCAAAGTCCTCCACCAAGCCTGCAAACTTCAGTTCCGCCAAATGTGAAGCATGCGCACTATAATTTGGGTTCTGAACTGAGCGCGCATTTTGAGCGACCGGCAGATATGTGAGGCGTTAGTGGATCCGTCGAGGGTAGCCGTAGTTATTGAAGATGATCTGGACATATGTGAGCTCATCAGAAGCGTCATGGCACAATCCGGATTTGAGGTCCATACAGCTGCGGACGGTGAAACCGGGGTGGCCGCCGTTAAAGAGCACCGTCCCTCAATAGTCACGCTGGATGTTGGCCTTCCGGACATTGACGGATTTGAAACCGCACGCCGAATCCGGCTCTTCAGCGATGCCTACATCCTCATGTTGACCGCGCGGGCCGAAGAGATCGACGCCGTGCTGGGCTTCAAGTCCGGCGCCGACGACTACATCATTAAGCCGTTCCGCACCTTTGAACTGCGTGCTCGGGTGGCGGCAATGCTGCGGCGTTCCCGTATGAGTGAATCGATTCACGACGGCCAGGCGGCTTCGGTGATGGCGGAACCCATCGCTGAGAGGCCACCAGCAGGTTCGAAAACCTTCATCGGCCTTCCCACTCCGTCTTCCCCGGCAGTGTTCGCACGAGAGGCCGCCAAGAATGCCGGACTCTCTGCCCTGGCCCCAAGGGAACAAGAGGCCACCTACGTTCATAACGGGCTGTGCCTGGACTATCCCACCCGGACAGTGACGGCTGACGGCGCCCCCAAGCAACTGACCCGGATGGAATTCGACTTGCTGTACGCCCTGATGGAGAGCGGGCGAAATGTGCGCAGCAAGCAGGATCTGGTGCGGTGGCTGCGCTTTGAGGACTACGACACCGGTTCGTTCGTCTCTGCTGCCGACGAGCGTGCCGTTGAGGTGCACATGGCAAATCTGCGCCGCAAGCTCGGCGACGAGCCTCGCTCCCCCAGATGGTTGGAAACCGTTCGCGGCTTCGGATACCGAATGGCCCCGGCCAGCTCGCTGTAGGCACAGCCGGGCCCCTACCCGACCTTTGAACCGAAGCGGCGCAGGACGATGCCGTGGCCGCTGCGGACGACACGGCACTCCGCCTACGGCCCCGTTGCCGCGCGGATGCTTATGATGTCAATGCCGCATGCCCACCCGTTCGGATTGGCGGCTGAAAGTCGAGATGATGACCCCCCTTGCCGATGACACCCATCTGCCGAGCCGCCGTGATGTCCGCACGGGTGCAGCCGATCCTGCCCCGCCCACGGGCATGATTCCGGTAGTTCCGCTGGTGGCCAAGCCATCAGGGGACCCCTTTCCGCCGCGGCGTGAACTGCGGACCGGTCGCATCCAGGTCGTGGCACCGGCGGCAGGTCAAGCAGGCGGCACCACTCGGTATGTCCGCCTTGAAACGCCGCAGCCAACGGGCTCTACCCGCGCCGCGCAGCGAGCCAAGGCGCCCAAGAAATCATCCAAGACCACCTGGGTGGTGAGCACCGTCGTCGTGCTTGCCGCCGCCGGCGCAGCCTTCTGGTTCGCCTTTTTGCGGTAGCCCGTGATCGCCGCCTGAGCTATCCCTCGCCCGCGGTGAGCTTGGCCAGGAGCGACGAGAGTTCGGAGCGCTCAGCAGCGGACAGCCCGGCAAAGTAGCTTTCCGCCTGCTTCACTTGGATTTCCCGGATACTTTGCCCAATCTCCCGTCCGGCATCGGTCAGGGCGACCACGGTGGCCCTGCGGTCCGCCGGGTCTGGCTCCCTGACGCACCAGCCTCGCTCCTGCAAACCGTCCACGATGTCGGTCGCGGACCGTGGGGCAATCCGCAGCCGCTCGGACAGCTCACCCAACCGAAGCGAGCCGTAGTGGCGGAGCATGCGCAGCGCGCGCGCCTGGGAGGGCGCCACGCCCAGCGGCGCCATCCCCTGCCGGGTCACCCTCCGGAGCTGACGCGAAACGGCCCAGAAAGCGTCCAGTAAATTTTCATCTGCCACGGGAATAGGCTACCAACTTTTCCTGTTGTAGCCTCATAATGAGGTTACCTCAGCACTCGGGCGGCGTGCGTTGCCCACCATAACGAATCGAGGTGGTTCCGACGGAGACGATCGGAATGAACCCGGGCCGTGGTCCCGTCAGGGAGCCGACGGCCGCAGAAAAAGAACAAGCCCGGCACGTGCCACTGAAGCGAGTCGCTGCACTTTTCCGTCCCTACCGGCGGCAACTGGCCCTGGTCATCGGCATCATCCTCGCGTCCTCCGCGGCAGCCATGGCCTCGCCGTTCCTCCTGCGCGCCGTCATCGACACCGCCCTGCCCCGGCAGCAACTCCCGCTGCTGGCCTGGCTCACCGCGGGGATGCTCGCGGTCGCCGCCGTCACTGCCCTGTTGGGTGTCCTGCAGACCTGGATCGCGACCAAGGTGGGCCAGCGGGTGATGCACAGCCTGCGGACCGCCGTCTTCGCCCACTTGCAGCGCCAGTCCGTTGGCTTCTTCACCCGCACCCGGAGTGGGGAAATACAGTCCCGAATCACGAACGACATCGGCGGCATGCAGTCGGTGGTCACCTCCACCGCCACCGGCATCGCCACCAACCTGACCACCGTCGTCGCTACCGCGGTAGCCATGGCGGCATTGTCCTGGCAGTTGTCGCTGATCTCACTGCTGGTCATGCCGCCAGCCGTTGTCCTGACGCGCAAGGTGGCTAAAGTGCGGCGGGAGCTCACGGCCCGCCGCCAGCGGGAACTGGCCGACATGAACGTGACCATTGAAGAATCGCTCTCGGTCAGCGGCATCCAGCTGAGCAAGACCCTGGGCACCGGACACGACCTCGCTGCCAGGTTTGCTG
>NZ_JBNHHB010000073.1:0-24360 GCF_059091905.1 Arthrobacter sp. Dra40 | reverse complement strand
GACCCTAGCGACGCCGGGGCCCGCGGCGGAAGCCGCGGAAGCAGTGCCTGCGGCCGCTCGGCGAGCGGAAGCGGCGACTGCCGCCGTTCGGCGACTGCCGCCGTTCAGCCCAGCTCGCGCGACAGCTCGGCCGCTCGTTCGGCAGCGGCAGCGGCACCGTGCGCGATGATGGGGCGCAGCCCGGCTTCATCGAAGGCTGCTATGGCCCGTTCGGTGGTCCCGTTGGGGCTGGTGACGTTGCGGCGCAGGACAGCGGGGTCGGCATCCGGCGCGGTGAGCATGATGCCCGCTCCGGCCACCGTTTCGCGGGCCAGCGTCAGTGACAGCTCCCGGTCCAGGCCCAGCTCCACCCCCGCCGCGGCCATCGCCTCGGCCAGATAGAAAACATAGGCGGGGCCGGACCCGCTGACAGCCGCCACCGCGTCCAACTGCTCTTCCCGAACGACGACGACGGTTCCGGCGCCGACGAATATCTCCCGGGCGGCGTCCAGTTGGGCGTCGGTCACATGGCTGCCGGCAGAGATTCCGACGGCCCCGCGACGCACCTTGAACGGCGTGTTGGGCATGCTGCGCACCAACGGCTGGCCTTCCGGCAGCGCGGCCTCCATGGCAGCAATGGTCACCGCTGCAGCCACGGAAACGACCACTGTGGCCGCCGCCAGCGCGGGCGCGATGGTCCGGCAGAGGTCCGCGATGCCCGCCGGTTTGACCCCCAGCACCGCGACCTCGGCGCCCTGGACGGCGGCGGCGTTCGCGCCTGCCTCGTCCTGCTCGGCCAACACCGTCAGGCCCGGATAGCGCCCGCGCAGTTCCTCGGCGCGCTCGCTGCGGCGAACTGTGGCGGTCACGTTTGCTGCGGGTGTTCCGGCGGCCAGCAGCCCGGCAAGGATGGCCTCGTTCATGGAGCCGCAGCCAAGGAAGGCAATACGGCGGGTGACGGGCGTTCCAGTGGCTTGAGCAGTCATGTCTGCCATTGAATCACGCGGCCACCTGCGTTGTGCCCGGCGTCCACGACCCTCGGACAACAACTCACAGGTGCCGTTCAGGTATTTAACGGGGTTATCCCAACCTCGCCGCCTACTGTCTTAAATACCTCATCAAGGTGCGAGTGATGACGGACTGGATCTGCTGGTCCGGTCCGGGCGCCGGCGAACAGCGGTTGACTCCCCCAACCGACCGCAACGTTCGCCGGCGTCGCCTTTTAAGCGGTATGTGCTTCGACACTTAAGCCGTTCGCCAACGTCATCGCCTTCTAAACCGTTTGCCGGCCGTCGCCCTGCACCGTGCGCTTTCCCGGCTGCCGTTCGCGGTTACGCCTGGCAATCCCCGACCTGCGCCCCCTTGTGGGCGCGGACCTGCTAGCTTCCCACCTTCTCGACGGTGGGAGCCGGCCCGACGGTGGGAGCCGGCCCGACGGTGGGAGCCGGCTCGCCAGTGGCACCCGGATCGACGGTGGGAGCCGGTTCCAGGGCCTTCTGCACCAGCATGGTGCCAACCGGGCTGACGGGCGCGTCGCTGTCGTACAGCAGATGGTCGAAGCGTTTGAGGATCAGCCCCTCGCGCAGCGCCCAGGGGCAGATCTGCAAGGTGTCGATCTTGAACATTTCCATGGCGGCTTCGGCGACCATGGCACCGGCCAGCAGCTGCGGCGCCCGCACTACGGAGACACCGGGCAGATTCACGCGGTCGCTGACCGGCATCGCTGCCAGCCTCCGGGCCCAGAGGGAAAGATCCGTGCGGTTGAGTTGGCGCCGCACGTAGGGTCCGGCAGCCGAGGGGGCTGCTCCAGCGATGCGCGCCAGGGAGCGGAAGGTCTTCGAGGTTCCCACCACCATGTCCGGGCGGTCCAGTTCAGCGAACTCCGCCACAGCCGGTGCCAGCGTCTCGCGGATGTAGGCGTGCAAATCCTTGATGCTCTTGACACTCGGCGGGTCCTCCGGCAGCCACTGCCGGGTCAGCCGGCCGGCTCCCAGCGGCACGGATACGGCGAGATCGGGCTGTTCGTCATGACCGATGGCCATTTCAAAGGAGCCGCCGCCGATGTCCAGGTCCAGGACGGTGCCCGACCCCCAGCCGTACCAGCGACGGACCGCCACCAGGGTCATTGCGGCCTCTTCCGGGCCGGTGAGCTCCTGCAGGGTGACGTTGGCTTCCGCCTGAACCCGGTCCAGCACGGCCCGCCCGTTGCCCGCTTCGCGAAGGGCCGAGGTGCAGAAAGCCAGCATGTCTTCGGCACGGTGCAGCCCGGCAAACCGCCAGGCCTCGCGGATGAAGCCGATCAGCTCCTGCTGGCCTTCTTCGGTGATGTTGCCGTCAGCATCCAGGTAGGCCACCAGCGACAGCGGCCGCTTGTGCGAGGCGAACGGCACCGGCCGGGCCCCGGGGTGGGCATCCACCAACAACAAATGCACCGTATTGGAACCGATATCGAGGACGCCCAGACGCATCTTCTCATTATGCAGTGTGGCCGTCCCGGCCCCGCAACCGGACACCGGCCCGGTCCCGGGGCCGGCGGGAATACGCCCGGGTGGCGTCCGGCGCTACTTCTTCGCGGCCGCCTTGCGCCGGACCGGTTTCTTCGCCGCCTTCGCGGGCCCCTTCGCTCGTTTCTCGGCCAGCAGCTCGACGGCCTGCTCGCGGGTCAGTTCCTCGATGGCGGTTGAGCGCGGCACCGTGATGTTTGTCACGCCGTCGGTGATGTACGGGCCGAAACGGCCCTCCTTGACCACGATGTTCTTCTCCGAGACCGGGTCCACGCCGAACTCGGCCAGCGGGGCGGCGGCTGTGCGTCCGCCGCGGGTCTTCGGCTGCGCGTAGATCTCCAGCGCCTGTTCCAACGTGATCGTGAAGATTTCCTCCTCGGAACCGATCGACCGCGAATCGGTGCCCTTCTTCAGGTAGGGGCCGAAACGCCCATTCTGGACGGTGATTTCGTTGCCGTCCGCATCGGTGCCAAGGACCCGTGGCAGGCTCAGCAGCTTCAGCGCGTCCTCCAGGGTGACCGTGTCCACGCTCATCGACTTGAACAGGGATCCGGTGCGCGGCCTGACCTTGGCGGGCTTCTTCGGCGGTTTGGGCTTGCCGTTCTTGTAGTACTCCACCGGCTGCGCAGCAAGTTCTTCGGCAGTGGGCTCGTGGATCACTTCGGTGACGTAGGCGCCGTAGCGGCCTTCCTTGGCCACAATGGTCCTGCCCGTTTCCGGGTCCGTTCCAAGCTCCCGCTCGCCGGGGCCCTGGGTTTCCATCAGCTCGACGGCCTTCTCCGGAGTCAGTTCGTCCGGGGCCAGGTCATCGGGGACGTTGGCCCGCTGCGGCTCTTCGCCCTCGCCCTCGCCGTTGCGTTCCAGATACGGGCCGAACTTGCCCACCCGCAAGGTGATGCCTTCGGCAATGTCGATGGAGTTGATCCGGCGCGGATCGATTTCGCCCAGATCGTTCACTACGGTGTTCAGGCCGGTTTCCTTGCGGTCCCCGTAATAGAAGCCGGAGAGCCACTCGGTCCGGCTCGCCTCGCCGCGCGCAATGCGGTCCAAGTCCTCTTCGAGTTCTGCCGTGAAGTCGTAGTCCACGTAGTCGCTGAAGTATTCCTCCAGCAGCCGCACCACCGAGAAGGCGATCCAGCTCGGGACCAGTGCAGAACCGCGGGGGCGCACATAGCCTCGGTCCATGATGGTGGAGATCGTGGCGGCGTAGGTGGACGGACGGCCGATGCCGCGGTCCTCCAGGGTCTTGATCAGCGACGCTTCGGTGTAGCGCGGCGGTGCGGACGTTTCGTGTCCGACGGCGTCTACCGACTGGGCATCCAGCGCGTCACCCTTGGCGAGGTTCGGCAGGCGGCCGCCGGTGGCCTCGTCGTCGTCCTCGCGGCCGGCGTCCTTGCCTTCCTCATAGGCAGCCAGGAAGCCGGGGAACGTGATCACAGTGCCAGACGCCGTGAACTCGGCGTCCCGCCCGTCACCGGCAATGGCGCCGAGGCGGACCGTCGATGTTGAGCCCTTGGCATCGGTCATTTGCGACGCCACGGTGCGCTTCCAGACCAGCTCGTACAGCCGGTATTCGTCGCCGGAAAGCTGGCTGCGGACCTGTCCGGGCGTGCGGAAGGAGTCCCCCGCAGGACGGATGGCTTCGTGGGCTTCCTGGGCGTTCTTGTCCTTGCCCTTGTAGACGCGGCGGGCGTCCGGGACGTACTCGGGCCCGTACAGTTCGGAGGCCTGGCGCCGCGCGGCATTCACGGCCTGGTCGCTCAGCGCCGGGGAATCGGTACGCATATAGGTGATGTAGCCGTTTTCGTACAGCTTCTGCGCCACCTGCATGGTCGAGCGCGCGGAGAACCGGAGCTTCCGGGCTGCTTCCTGCTGCAGCGTCGAGGTGGTGAACGGGGCGGCCGGACGACGGGTGTACGGCTTGTTTTCCACGGCGCGTACCGAGAACTCGGCACTGCGCAGCGCATCCGCCAAGGCGGTGGCGGCGGCCGCGTCCAAGTGGACGGAGCGCGACTTCAGCCGGCCTAAATCGTCGAAGTCTTTACCAACGGCGATCCGGCCGCCGTCGACCGAGACGAGCTTGGCCTTGAATGCTCCGCCCTTGGCGGCATCCGCGGGCTCTACTGTCGCCAGCAAGTCCCAGTAGGAGGCCGCCCGGAATGCCATGCGCTCGCGTTCGCGTTCGACGACCAGCCGGGTGGCCACGGACTGCACGCGTCCGGCTGACAAACCGGCCTTGACCTTGCGCCAGAGCACCGGGGACAGCTCGTAGCCGAACAGCCGGTCCACGATGCGGCGTGTCTCCTGCGCATCCACCAGGTCGGTGTCGACCTCGCGGACCTCGGTGAGCGCGCGCTGCAGTGCTTCGCGGGTGATTTCGCTGAACGTCATGCGGTGCACGGGCACCTTGGGCTGCAACACCTGGAGCAAGTGCCACGCGATGGCTTCGCCTTCGCGGTCACCGTCAGTGGCCAGATAGAGTTCGTCGGCGTCCTTGAGCATCGATTTGAGCTCGGAAACCTTTTTCCTCTTGTCCGGAGACACCACGTAGTAGGGCTCGAAGTCGTTGTCGATGTCCACCGCAAACTTGCCGACCGACGTCTTTTTCAGTTCGGCGGGCAGGTCGGAAGGCTGGGGCAGGTCTCGGATGTGACCCATGGAGGCTGTGACCTCGAAGCCCTCGCCGAGGTAACCGGCGATGGTTTTGCCCTTGGCCGGAGACTCGACGATCACGAGTTTCTTGCCGGATTTTTCGCGGGCCTTGGCTGGCACTGTGCTCCTACGTAAAGAAAGGGTGTGTTGTTGCGCTTGTAAGTATGTCCCCCAACCCGGCGGGGTGGAGGACCGTCAGCACTAGGTTAGCCGCAACAGTACCGCGAAACAGAAAATGCACAGTGGTGCAGTGCGATGCTTCGGGGCCGCAGGCAGTCGCCGGTGCTTTCGGCCGGACCCTAGTCGTTGTCGATGTCTCCGGGCAGGAAGGAGAAGACATAATACAGCTTCTCCGCCCCGTCGCCACGGTTCTCCGGGTTGGTGGTCGGGCTGTATTCCAGCAGGATCTCGCCGATCCGCCGGCCAAGGTCCTTCCGCTGCTCCTCGGTCAGGTAGAACCGCCCGGTGCTCAGCGCAGCCAGATGCCCCTCCTGCCGCCAGGTGTCCGGGTTGGGCACCTGCTTGTCCCGCTTAACATACTTGGACAGGCGTTCGCGCAGGTCGTTCAGTTCCACGTCCACCACGCCCATGGTGGCAGCACGGCTGTCCGCCACGCTCGTTACGTCCAGCCGGCCGGCAGCGGCCTGCCAGTGCCGTTCCCGACCATCGCCCTGATTGGCGCACCGCTTGACGAAGCCCCACTTCTCCAAGGCCCGGAGGTGGTAACTCATCGCACTGGGCGTCAGCCCGTGCCGCTGGGCCAATTCGGTAGCCGTAGCCGGCTGCTGCGTATCAAAGAGTTCCTCAATCACTTTCAACCGCACGTTATGGGCCAAAGCCCGGATGGCGCGGGCATCGGAGATATTGACCCTGTCCCCTGCCGCCGGCTCCCCGTGCACGTCCGCCGCAGCCGTGGCGGGGCGGCCGGTCGTCGTGGATGAACCCTTAGTCATGATCAGTAAGTGTAATCCCGGTCACCGCTGCCGGCGCCTTCGCGAGGGCGGCCCAATGCTGCAATCCGGCAACGATTCGCCTCACCCGCCAGTAGGCACCAGGAAGCCGTCCGCCACCAGGTTCCGCACCTCTGCGGTCAACTGTTGGGCGAACCCGGGTTCTTGCCGGCCCAGCAAGGCCGCCAGAGCGCCAATGAGCTGGTCCACCTCCAGTTCGCCGTCGCTGGCCGACACAAAGCCGGCCAGTTCCGTACTCATCAGATTGGTTCGCCGGAGCCCGGCGCCTTGGCGCAGCAAAATGACGCCGGGGTGTTCCGCTCCGGGCCGCTGGTGCCGCTCCTCCGTCACGTCCTCGGCGACCTGCAGACGCTGGCGGCCGAAGTCCGCAGTGTGCGCCGCCAGCCAGTCGCAGCGCTCGACCGCTGCGGCAAGATGGGGGCCGACGGGCTGCTCGATCGGATAGGTGATTTCCTCAAACCGCCACTGCGGGCCTGCCCCGTCCGCGGCGGCCTTGGTGACCGGCGCGGAGCGGCGCAGCCACACCAAGCCGAACCCGAGGGCTGCCACGTTCCGGGACTCGAAATCCTCCAGATAGGCAGCGAAGGCGGATTCGTACCATCCGGGGTCGCGGTTCACCGAGGCGTCACGCAGCCACGTCTGCGCGTACTCCGCGGGGCTGAGCTGTTCGCGTTGGATCACCCACGCGTCGGTCTCCGGCGCCAGCCACTGCTCGAGCCGGGCATGCCAGCTGAGGGCATCGGCAGGAATTTCCCAGTTTCCCAGCATCTGGGCAACCCCGCCGTCGGCCAGCACCGAGGGAAGGGTGCGGAAGAGTGTAGCCACGATGTCGTCGCCGGCCAGGCCGCCGTCGCGGTAGGTGAATTGTTCGTCCGTCCGTTCCGCCGGCCGCCGCGGCGTGATCACGAACGGCGGGTTGGACACCACCAGGTCAAAGCGCTCCCCCGCAACCGGTTCCAACAGGTTGCCCAGCCGGAGCTTGACCCGCGCCTCCAGGTGGTCCGGGTCCAGCCCGAGGGCGCCGGCGTTGAGCACCGCGTTGAAGCGCGTAAACGCCAGCGCCCGTTCCGAGATATCGGTGGCCGTCACGTGGCGGGCATGTGCCAGCAGGTGGAAGAGCTGGATCCCGCAGCCGGTGCCCAGGTCCAGGGCGCGTTCCACCTCGGGCCGGACGGTGACCTGGGCCAGCGTCAGCGAGGCCTGGCCGATGCCCAGGACGTGGTCGTGCCGGAGGACGCCGGGCCTCTGGTGCGCTCCGAGGTCGCTGGCCACCCATAATCCGGTCTCGCCGAAGGCATACGGGCGGAGGTCGACAGCGGCACGCAGCGCATCGCCGTCGTGCTCCACCAACCCCAGCGCGGCCAGTCCGTCCAACCCGGTGCGCGGGAACGCCGGTGCCAGTTGCCTGGCCGCCACGGCGCGTCCCAACAGCCACAACCGCACGACGGCGGCCAGCCGGCTCTGCGCCGGACCCTTTAGCAGGCGGGCGGTGGCCAGCACCGCCGGGACCAACTGGTCCCGCCCCAAGGCCTCCGACGCCTGATCCCCCAGCAGCGCCGCCACCCCGTCCACGCTGTAGTCCAAAGCTGCCAGATCGGCGGCCAGATCCTCCAGCAACCGAGGGTCACTGCTGGTCGGGGCGCCGGGTACGGCGGAGAAATCTGCACAGTCCACGGAGCAAGTCTAGTGAGCGGCGTCGGCTGCAGGCGTGTCGAAGCACTTCTCCCGTCGGGACCGCGGCGGCGTTCGGCCGCATCGCCCGGTGGTTAAATGGCTGCATGCTCGTCACCACCACGCACCTTGAACAAACCCATCCGGCTCAGCTGGTGCCGGGTTCACGCCCGCTTCCAGACGACGCCAGCGTGGTGCTCGTGCCGCAGATCAGCCCGGAATTCAGCAAGTTCCTCTACCGCAGTGTGGGCAGCAGCTGGAACTGGAGCGACCGGCTGGTACTCACCCGCGGCGAATGGGAGCAGGTCATCCGCACTCCCGGGTCGGAAACCTGGGTCCTGTACACCGGAGGCGCTCCGGCCGGGTATGTGGAACTGCTGGGACGACCCGGCGGGGCGGGCACCGACGTCGAAATCATGTACTTTGGGCTGTTCCCCGAAGCCATAGGCCGCGGCCTGGGCGGCGCCCTGCTGGCTGAAGGCATCCGGCAGGCCTGGCGGCTGGACGGCCGCTGGGATGGTTTCCCGCCGGTCCGCCGAGTCTGGGTGCATACCTGTTCACTTGACGGTCCGGCGGCAGTGGCCAACTACCGGGCGCGCGGCATGACCGTGTTCAAGACCGAAGTTGAGGACACGGAGCCCCAGGATGCGGCCGCGGGCCTGTGGCCGGAGACCGCCGACGCCTGAACCGGCGCGGCGCCGTAGGTGCACCCGCAGGCCGGGCGGCCGCCTCTGGCAGCATCTCTTTGGTCAGGCGGCCGTCTCCGGGCAGCCGTCTCGGGCAGCCGTTCTCTGGTCAGGCGGCCGTCTCCGGGCAGCCGTCCGGGCAGCGCAGGGTCTGCGGATCCGCTGCGCAGGCGGAGCAGTACAGGGTCAGCTGGCGGCATTCGGGGTTGGAACAGTTTTCGAATTTGTTGGTGGGCGCTTGGCAGCGGACGCATTCGCCGATGGTTTTGGCATCCGGGGTGAACTCCAGGTGCATGCGCTGATCGAAGACATAGAGCGAGCCTTCCCACAGCCCGGCGTCGCCGAAGGTTTCGCCATAGCGGACAATCCCGCCGTCGAGCTGGTAGACCTCTTGGAAGCCCCGGTTGACCATCAGCGATGAGAGCACTTCGCAGCGGATGCCGCCGGTGCAGTAGGTCACCACCGGTTTGTCCTTGAGGTCGTCGTACTTGCCCGATTCCAGTTCGGTGATGAAATCGTGGGTCGTGGCCACGTCCGGCACGATGGCGTCTTTGAACTTGCCGATCTGCGCTTCGAACGCGTTGCGGCCGTCGAAGAAGACCACGTCTTCGCCGGCCACCTTCTTCGCGTCAATGAGTTCGTGCAGTTCTTCCGGGCGCAGGTGCTTTCCGCCGCCGACCACCCCGCCCTGGTCCACTTTGAGCTCGCCCGGTGCGCCGAAGGAAACGATTTCGTTGCGGACCTTGACGCTCAGCCGCGGGAAGTCTTCCGCCCCGCCCTCGGACCACTTCACGTCAAGGCTGCGGAACGCCGGGTATTCCCGCGTTGTTTTCACGTACTGCTTCACAGCGTTCAGGTCGCCGCCGACGGTGCCGTTAATGCCGTCCTTTGAGATCAGAATGCGTCCGCGCAAGCCGAGTTTCTCGCACAGCGCGCGTTGCCACAGCCGGACGGCGTCCGGGTCCGGGAGCGGGGTGAAAGCGTAATAGAGCACAATCCGGTTCAAAGCCACGCATCAAGGTTACGCGGTGGCGTGAATTGAGGGATTGTGACAGGGTTGTCACCCATTTCAGGTGCCGCCCGCGGCCGGTGTTCGGTACAGTCCTGCTATGGGCCACGAATACACCACAGACGTTCCCGAAAACGTCCTTGCCGCCTGGGTTTCCGGCTGGTCGGCCTGCCGGGGGTACTCTTCCGAAGAGGTCGACGGGCACCCGGCCGTGTTGCTGGCCGACAAGACCGGAGACTGGGAATATTTCGCGTTCGAACCGGGCGACGAGGAATTCGCCGCTGTGGCACGCGACACGACCAAATCGCCGGGACGGATTTTCACCGTGCTGACGCGCGACGCGCAGCGCATCCATCAGCTGGCCCCCCGGCACGGACTGCGCGTGCACCACAATGCGCAGTCGCTGATGGTCACGGACATGTCCGCACAAGACGCCGAGGACCCGTGGTACCGCGACGCAGATTTCAAGACCGAAGTGGAAAAGGCCGGCAACGTCCACCGGGTCCGTGTGGTGCATGAAGGAAACGAGGCCGCACACGGGGTGGTCGCCGTCGTCGACGGCTTTGCGGTCTTCGACCACATCGAAACGGACATCAACTACCGCCGCCGCGGGCTGGCCACCCATGTGATGCGCGCGCTGATTGCCTCCGCTCTTGAGCACATGGTTGACACCGGCCTGCTGATCGCCTCGCACGACGGGCAGATGCTTTACAACCACTTGGGCTGGGATACCGTCTGCGATGTGATGATCCTCAAGCCGATGTCCGAGGACTGACCGCTTTTCCGTCTGTCACCGGCCCCTCCGGCGAAGGGCCCGGCAGCTGCAACCAACCCTCCCACCGGTTCAAAACGCTGTGGCTTGCGGTGGTGACACAATGTTCGGGTGGCCGTGCACGATTCCTTGATTCCGCTGCTTGGCTCCGGTCCGGAGCCCGAGCAGCTGGTGCATGTCCGCGAGCTGCCGGCGCGGGATGCTGTCCCAGAGCCGTGGCCGGGTTGGGTCCATGACGATGTCCGCGCCGCCTACGCGCTGCTGGGCGTGCACGAGCCGTGGCGCCACCAGGTGCAGGCCGCCGAAAGTGCCCACCAGGGACACCATACGATCATCGCCACTGGAACCGCGTCCGGGAAGTCGCTGGCTTACCAGGTACCGGCCCTTGATGCCATTCACCGGACGGCACTGGCAGACACGGTGAGCCTCGAGCCCAGCGGCGCGGTCGCCTTGTATCTGGCTCCTACCAAGGCGTTGGCGGCGGACCAGTTGGCTGCCATCAAGGCCTTGAAGCTGCCTACGGTGCGGGCTGAAACCTACGACGGCGACACCGACCCGGGTGCCCGACGCTGGATCCGGGACCATGCCAACTTTGTGCTGGCCAACCCGGACATGCTGCACTTCGGGATCCTTCCCAACCATGCCTGGTGGGCACGGTTCTTTCGCCGGCTTCGCTACGTAATCATTGACGAGGCACACAGCTACCGCGGTGTATTCGGCTCGAACGTGGCCAACTTAATGCGGCGACTGCGCCGCATCTGCGCCAGCCATGGTGCCGACCCCGTCTTCATCGGAGCTTCCGCCACGTCCGCAGACCCCGGAGCCTCGTTCGGACGGCTCATCGGCGCCGATGCGGAGGCGGTCACAGAGGACTGCTCGCCGCACGGGTCCACGACCGTTGCCTTCTGGGAACCCCAGCTCACCGAGCTCAAAGGCGAGAACGGTGCCAAAGAGCGGCGCACCGTGGTGGCCGAGACATCCGACTTGATGGCGAACCTGGTGTCCGCGCAGGTGCGCACCATCGCCTTCATCAAATCCCGCCGGGGCGCCGAGACGATCTCCTCCATCACCAAGCGGCTGCTGGACGACGTCCATCCCTCGCTGCCGGGACGGGTTGCGGCCTACCGCTCCGGCTACCTGCCGGAAGAACGCCGAGAGCTGGAAGCCAAACTCCGGTCAGGACAGCTGCTGGGGGTCTCGAGTACCTCGGCGCTGGAACTCGGCATCGACATTTCCGGGCTGGACGCCGTCCTTGTGGCGGGCTGGCCGGGAACCCGGGCATCGTTGTTCCAACAGATCGGCAGAGCGGGCCGGTCCGGCCAGGACGCGCTGGCTGCATTCGTGGCCAGCGACGATCCCTTGGACACCTATCTGGTGCACCACCCCGAGGCAGTCTTTGACGTTTCGGTCGAGGCCACCGTCTTCGATCCGTCGAATCCCTATGTTTTGGGTCCCCATTTGTGTGCCGCCGCCCAGGAGCTTCCGTTGACCCACGCTGATATCGAGCTGTTCGGTCCCGCCGCTCCGGGCCTGCTCGACCGGCTGACCGCCGAGGGCTATCTCAGGCGCCGCGCCGCCGGCTGGTATTGGACCCATCCGGAAAGCGCCGCGGCCATGGTGAATCTGCGCGCCGACGGGAGCGGCCCGATCAGCATCGTGGAGACGGACTCGGGGACGCTGCTCGGGACCATGGACTCGCCGCAGTCCCACTACCAGGCCCACAGTGGTGCCGTCTACGTGCACCAAGGCACCACGTATGTAGTGGACGAGCTCAACGAGCAGGACCACTGCGCGATGGTGACCCGGGCCAATCCGGACTACTACACGCAGGCCCGGGACATCACGCAGATCGAAGTGCTCGGGGCGCAGCGGACCGAGCAATGGGGCGAGGTCCAAGCGTGTTTCGGCGACGTCAAGGTCACCACCAAAGTCATCTCATTCCAGCGCAAGGCGTTCATCTCCAACGAAATCCTGGGCGAAGAACCTTTGGACCTGGGTGCGCGCGAACTGTTCACCAAAGCGGTCTGGTTCACCATCGGCGAGCAGCAGCTGGCGTCCGCCGGGCTGGTCGCGGCCCGTGTCCCCGGGGCCCTGCATGCCGCCGAACATGCCGGCATCGGTCTGCTGCCGCTGGTGGCGTCCAGCGACAGGTGGGACATCGGCGGGGTCTCGACGGCACTGCATGCCGACACGGGAAAGCCCACCATCTTCGTCTACGATGGGCATCCCGGCGGTGCCGGCTTCGCCGAACGGGGCTTCGAAGCTGCCCGGACCTGGCTGGCGGCCACCCGGGACGCCATCCGGTCCTGCGAGTGCGAAACGGGCTGCCCGTCCTGTGTGCAGTCCCCGAAGTGCGGCAACAAGAACAATCCCCTGGACAAGGCCGGCGCGGTCACGCTGATCGAGGCGCTGCTGTCCCACGCCGGCCCCGCCCCGGCCGAACGGCGCGAGACGGCCGCCGCGTAACCGGGGCGATCGTGCAGCCGCCGGCGCCCCAGCCCGCCACGCCGGCCACACTGGCAAACTGCCTGCACCTCCGCCGCGGGCCACGTCGGCCGCCACACCGGCGCAACTGCCTTCTACCTCCGCCGGCTACGCCGGCCACACCGGCGCACCCTCGCCCCTGCAGACGTGCGAAAGCTCTAGCGGTCGGGCGGCGGCCCCGCCCTGGCCCGGCCGCCGGCATGCGACCACTGTCCGTTGATCCAGCCAAAGACCTCGGGCAACGCCGTCCGTGTCCGGACGTCGACCACCACGCCGCCCGAACCGGACCGCCGGCACGCGGACAGTTCGGCGCCCTGCCTGCTGGCCACCTCCGCGGCCACGGTGCAAGGTTCACCAGCCAGCAGCCCCCGGGCAGCGTCGGCGCCGGCCAAGGCAGCCAGATCGGCCGCCTTGGCGGCCCGCACCGACGCTGTTCCCGCCTGCATCACCGTGGCAACCACTGCGAGCATCAGGCCCAGCAGCAGCACCAGCCCCACTGCCAGCACCGTTCCGGCCCCTCGCTGGCCGGCGTCTGTTCCGGGTTCTCCGACACGCTGTACTGCGGCTTCGGGCTGCGGTCGCGGGTCACCGGACACCATTGCCGGTCCCGTCCGGAACCACCGGCCCAAGGCCCGGCTCGGCTGGTCCAGTGGCCTCGGCCTCCAATCTCCAGCCTCCAAATCCAGCCCACGGGCCGGACACGCGCGCCGTGACGTGGACAGTTACCCAACCGCCGCTGCTGACCGACGCCAGGGTGGCTTTGCCGCCCGCGATAGTACGGACGGTTCGGGCGGCTGCTGCCTCGGACTCACCGCGGCCGAGCTGACGAACCGCCGCCTGTGCGGCCTTCTCCAGGTTCAGCTGCACCGCTCCGGCTGCTGCCCCGGCCAACAGGAACACCAGGATGACAACGACGGCGGGCAGAGCGACAGCAAACTCTGCCGTGACGCTGCCCTGCTCGCACCGCTCGCCCTGCCACGCCTTCGGCGCGGTGTGCCACCTTCGGTGTCCGATATGTCTGCAGCGCGGCATCGGTCAGACCGCCGTCAGCGCCAGTTCTACCAAGCCCGTGAGCATGCCCCGGACTTCGCCGCTGCGCAGGATCAGGACCAACAGGCCGGCAAAGGCCACCGCAGCCAACGTGGCGATGGCGTATTCGGCGGTAGCCATCCCGGTTTCGGATCCGGCCAGCTGGCGCCAAGTCCTCCTGAGCCGACGCGTCTGCCCGGCGCCCGGGAAGGGAATCACTTCCGCCGGGCTACGGGGGCCGTCAGGCTGCGCCTCAGGCGCTTCAGCTGGCACCGAAGCCAACTGCAGCCGGTCAGGTGCTGTCCGGTCCCGGAAATTGATACGTGACAATGACATGCTTGCCTCCTCCTTGTGACCGCCGGATTGCGGTTATTCGAGCTTCCCGGACACCACCCGGCGCCGGCAGGCTTGACTTGGTGCCGGTGCACATCCGGTGGCACCGACTGAACTGTGGAGGAATACTTACAACCTGGGCAGAAGGGCGACGAGCACCGGCACGACGCCCAGGGCAATGAAGGCGGGAAGGGCGCAGAGCCCCAACGGCAACACGAGCTTGGTGCCGAGCGCAGCCGCCCGCTGCTGGTCTTCCTGGCGGCGGCGCCGCCGCAGCTGGTCGGCCTGGGCAAAAAGCACTGCTGCCGATGGCGCCCCGGTTGCGGCCCCGAATCGCAAAGAGCCGCGCAGCAGGTCAAGCTCGGAACCACCTTCTCCCAGCGCCCAGGCCTCCTGCCAGTCCACGCCCAGCAGCAGAGCCGAGGCGACCTGTTCCAGTGGCGCCTTCAACGGGCCCTGGGTGGACGCTGCCAGGCTTGCCACGGCATGGGGCAGGGGAAGCCCGGCAGCCAGCATGGCGCCCAACAGGTCCAGGTGTAAGGCAGGATCGTCGGCCGTTCCGTCCCCTCCGTGATTTCCCCGGGGACCGCCCCGCCTTCCTGCCTGCCGGGACTCGCCGTGGCCTGCTCCGACCAGCCCAGGCCACAGCAGCCAGGCAGCAGCGAAGAGCAGTGCGCCTGCCAACGCCGGGATCATAGACCCTCCGGTCCGGCAGCACGGCGGACAAGCTGCCGAGACCAGACTCGTGCGGTGACCATCAGCCCCGCTCCGCCGATCAGGAGCGGCCAGCCCGCCGGCGACAGCAGGAGCGTGCCGGCGGGGTCGGCGCCCATGGCTGCTCCGAGAGCCAGTCCCAGCAACGGGAGCCAGCCGAGCAGGGCTGCGGTGGCCTTCGGCCCGGCCAGTGCGGTCCGGCGGGCTGCTCTGCCGTCAAGCCGATGCTGCAGGTGCCGCGCATAATTTTCCAGCAGCAGTGCCAGCGGAGCGCCGGTTCTTTCGGAGACCTCCCAGCATGAGGCCAGATCCTGCCACATGCGGTGCACCTCGGCGGCTTCGCGGTCCACGCCCCGGCCGCTTTCGGGGTGCTGCCGCCGCAGCGCCGGTCCGGTCCCCAACCCCAGCTCCGCGGCCCGCGCTGCAGCCCTCAGTCCCGGCAGCAGTAGTCCAGCCTCTCCCCCGGCAGCACCGGACGCTGCGGCACTCAACCGGCTCTGCCGCCCTTTGCCCGTCGGCCGCCCACCAGGCTGGCCCGGTGCACAGTAGACCGCGAGCATGTCCGGCCACAGCCGGGCCGGTGCGCGCCCCGAACGCAACAGTGCGGCCAGCTGCCGCACGAAGAGGGGCAACTGGTCCAGTTGGTCAGCGGCGATGCGCCGTCGCCTTCGGATGCTGACTGTCCTTCGCCGCGAGCCCTGTCCTGCCTCGGTCCGGCTGATGTGCGGATGAAACAGCAGCAGGCAGGCGGCCGCCGACAGCAGGAAAACAACGGGTCCGGTCATGGGAACAACCGGGGGCGCAGCTCGTCCCATTCCGGGGAGTACCGGACCCGGGTGCCGTCAGCGGCCAGCGCCGGGATCGTAGCCAGCTGTCCTGACGCAGTGCCGCGCAGCAGGCAGACTTCGTGAACGAAGCGTCCATTGCCGGTGCGCCGCAGGGAAATCACCAGGTCCAGTGCACTCGCGGCCTGGAGCACCACGGATTCGGCGCTCATCCCCGCGAGCGAACCCATGGCCGCCAGCCGGGCGGGAACTGCCGCAGCCGAATTCGCATGGATGGTCCCGCCCGCTCCTGCGTGGCCGGTGTTCATCGCCGCAAGGAATTCCCGAACCTCCGCGCCCCGGCACTCTCCGACCACCAGCCGGTCCGGCCGCATCCGGAGGGCTTGCCGGACCAGCTCGGCCATGCCGACCGATCCGCTGCCCTCAACGTTGCTGGTCCGGCTCTGCAGGCCCACCACATGCGGATGGCCCGGATTCAGTTCAGCGGCATCCTCTACCAAAACCAGCCGTTCCTGCGGGGCCGCGGCGCCCAGCATCGCCGAAAGCAGCGTCGTCTTACCGGTTCCCGTCGCGCCGCAGATCAGGAAATTCAGGCGCTGCGCGACGATTGCTTCGAGGTACGGTTGCCACTGCGGTGCCGCGCTGAGCAGTTCGGCGAGCGTGAAGCGGCGCGGACGGTGCAGCCGGATCGACAGCAAGGTCCCGCCGGTCGAAATCGGCGGCAGCACGGCATGGACCCGGCAGCCCGCAAGACGGACATCCGCACAGGGGTTTCCATCGTCGAGCCGGCGCCCGCCGGCTGCGACCAGGCGAACGGCCAGCGCCCGGACTTCCGCGTCGTCGGTAAAAGCGACGTCGGTCCGGCGCAAACCGTCCTCGCCGTCGGTCCAGATGTCGTGCGGACCGTTCACCAGAATGTCCGTCGCTCCGGCGTCCGCGAGCGGCTGTAACGGTCCGAGTCCGCGCAACGCTGCCGAGAGGGAGTCCACCGCCCGCAGCGTGCCGGCTGTACCCAGCAAACGTCCGCTCGACTGGACCGCAGCCGCCAGCCGGGCTCCCGTCACCGGTGACGGGTCGGACAAGACGGCGCGGCGGAACGGTTCCAGGCTGATATCGCGGTGCGCTGCCGGCGCAGCCCGGCGTCCGCGTGCGGACTGGTTCATGGCCGAAGGCCTCGATTCTGTCCGGGTGCCAGCCGTGCCAGCAGGCCGTTGCATAACGTGCGGATCCGCCTGTTCGATGTCAGCTCCAGCAGGCGGCCGTCGCGTTGGGCTGCCGGCACCGCCCGCAGCTGCGGCAGGTATCCCGCCAGCGGAGCGCCGAGCCCTTCCGCAATGAGTTGTTCATCCGAGCCGGCCGGCACCGGTCCGCGGACCACTGCGTGCACCGCGGCGCCGGTGCGGGCCGCCAGGTCGGCGGCGGCTGCCCCGGCACGCCGGGAGCGGCTGTCAGTCCGTGCCAGCAGGACGATGTCGTCCACCGGAGGGCTGGTTCCAGGAGGCCTCCGCAGCCGGCCGGCGTCGACCACCACCAGCCCAAAAGCGCCCGCGGCCGCGGACATGACCTCCGAGACCACGTGTTCCTGCGGAAGGTCGTGCAGCGTCCGCTCGCCTGCCCCTGGCCAGGAGAGCAGGGAGAAGTCTGCCATCGCCGGCAGTGAGGCGGCCAGCTGGACCGGGTTCACCGTCCCTTGGACTTCCGCCAGATCCGGCCAGACCAGTCCTGGGACGTCGGCGGCACCCAAGGCAGCCGAGAGCCCGCCGCCCAGCGGGTCGCCATCGACCAACAGCGTGGCCGTTCCGGAACGTGCCGCCGTCGCGGCCAGCCACGCGGACAGGGCTGACGCTCCCACCCCGCCACTGGCGCCGTGTACGGCCACGACCTCTCCAGCCGATTCACGGCGCCAGGTACTGCTCAAGTATTCAGCCAGCCACGCTGCGCCGTCGGGCAGCACGGCCACTCTGCCGGCCCCTGTTGCGGCAGCGAGGTCCCAGAGTGCCGGAGCCTCGTCCACGAAACCAACCACGACGACGTCCGCTCCGCTCCGCGGCGATCGAGTATGCCCGCCGGTGCCCAGCAGCAAGGG
This sequence comes from Arthrobacter sp. Dra40, assembly GCF_059091905.1. Taxonomy (NCBI): domain Bacteria; kingdom Bacillati; phylum Actinomycetota; class Actinomycetes; order Micrococcales; family Micrococcaceae; genus Arthrobacter; species Arthrobacter sp. Dra40. Next base: position 6,685 of record NZ_JBNHHB010000073.1, on the reverse strand, counting down.
TGTGGGTCCGCTGGTTCCGCTGACAGCTCCCTGCGGGCCCTCGGCACGAAGAGCGAGCCCGGCCGCTGCTGCAATCCTCGCCACTTCATCACGCAATCGGGCGGTGGCTCCGACGAGGACGACATCCGGCGTCTCCGCCGGCTTCCAGCGGGAACCGCCTTCGATCGAGTGGTGTCTTGGCATGCACCGATCGTCCCGGCACTCCGGGTCGTGCCGGCCCCGGAATCCTTCTGATGTGCGCCGCCGCGCGCTGCCTGGACTGTGTGGAGGACAGGTCAGGGGAGAATTGAGGGGTGTACATCGTCCTGGCCTCCGCAGCGCGGAATATTTCCGTGCCGGCCGGCGCGGAGCCCGACGCTTTCCTGCAGCGCACCGACGCGCACGGCGCCCCCGCCGGCCCGCCCGTCGTCGTGCCCCACGGCGCCCTGGCCGAGACGGTCCGGGACCTGGATGGCAAAGGACGGCGCTGGGTCTTTGAGTCCACCCGCGCCGGGTATCTGCCGCTGCTGGCGGCCGGCACCCGCGTTGACCGCAGCTACGACCTGGCCTTGGTCCGCAACATCTTGGCGCTGTCGGTCCACGTTGCCGACACGGGGTATATCCGTGCGCTCCGGGCTGCACCGGCGGTGCACCAGGATGACGACCTTCCCCGCCAGCTGCCGCCGGTGCAGCAATCTCCGGACCAGTTCACGCTCTTTGACGCGCCCCGGGCCGGTGGCACCGCGCTGGAGGACCTGGTGGCCGAGCTGCAGGACCAATTGGCCGCTGTTGCGGCTTCCGCGCAACGCGGCCGGCTGCAGCTGCTGCTGGCCGCCGAATCAGCCGGCGCGCTGATTGCCGCGGAGATGGAGCACTCTGGTGTGCCCTGGCGGGAGGACGTTCACCTGGCCATCCTCTCCACCCATTTGGGAGCACGCCCGCGGGAAGGCCGGCGGCCGGAAAAGCTGGAGGACCTCGCCGCCAGGCTCGGACAGGAGCTGGGCAACCCGACCTTTAACCCTGACTCCCCGCAGCAGCTCACGCGTGCCCTGCACCGGGCCGGCATCGAGGTCAAAACCACCAGCTCGTGGGAACTGAAAGAGCATTCCCATCCGGCGATCGAGCCGCTCCTGCAGTACCGCAAGCTGTCCCGACTGTTCACGGCCAATGGCTGGGCCTGGCTGGACGCCTGGGTCAAGGATGGACGCTTCCGGCCGGAGTACGTGGCAGGTGGCGTGGTGACCGGCCGCTGGGCGTCCCGCGGCGGCGGAGCCCTGCAGATTCCCGGCCAAATCCGCGACGCTGTCCGTCCGGATCCGGGCCACAAGCTCATCGTCGCCGACGCGGCCCAGCTGGAGCCCCGCGTGTTGGCAGCGCTCGCGCAGGACTCAGCCTTGGCGGCGGCAGGCAGAGGCAAGGATCTTTACCAGGGGATTGCCGACGCCGGTTTCGGCGGCGACCGGTCGAAGGCGAAGATCGCCATGCTGGGAGCGATGTACGGTGCGACCACCGGTGAAGCCGGCCGACTGATGCCCCAGCTCACCCGCACTTATCCGCAGGCCATCGCCGTGGTCGAGCGCGCAGCACGGGCCGGCGAAGCAGGGCAGATCGTCAGCAGCTACCTGGGCCGCTGCTGCCCTCCGCCGTCGGAACGCTGGCTTGCCTCCCAACGGACCGCCACAGCCGAAGAGCAGCGCAGGGCCGACAGCCTGGCACGCAGCCGGGGGCGTTTCACGCGCAACTTCGTCGTGCAGTCCACCGCAGCCGAATGGGCACTGTGCTGGCTGGCGGAAGTACGGCGTCGGCTCCGCGCCAGTGCTGCGGCCGGCACCTCGGTGGGCGAGATGGTGTTCTTCCTGCACGACGAGGTCATGCTGCACGTCCGCGAAGACCAGACGGCTGTCGCCTGCCGGCTGATCGAAGAAGCTGCAGCCGCAGCCACCCGCCTGGTTTTCGGCCCGATCCCCGTGGACTTCCCGGTCAGTGTGTCAGTGGTCGACTCCTACGCGGACGCCAAATAGAAAACGACGGCGGCCACCGGCGCCGGTGATCGTCAGCCGACCGCAGGACGCGGAGCGATCGGGGCCGGGATTTCACGGGACATGTCCCAGTCCAAAGTCCAGCCCAGATCATCAAAAAGATGGCTCAGCAAAATGGCGGTGAAGCCCCAGACCACCACTCCGTGGACCAGGAACGCCGGGCTGCGGAAGACCTGCCCGCCGCGTCGAAGCACCGACATGCGCCGGTTGGCCGGATCCAGCAGGTCCGCGACCGGCACCCGAAAAACCTGGGCGGACTCGCCAAAGTCGACGACGGCGACCGGCGAGGGAGCCGCCCACCATGCCAGGACCGGGGTCACCAGGAAATTGCTGACAGACAGCGGGATCTCCGGCAGGACACCCAACACTTCGACCCCGGCGGCATCCAGGCCGGTCTCCTCGACTGCCTCGCGGACTGCGGCGCCGACGGGTCCCTCGTCGTCTGCATCAATGCCGCCGCCCGGAAACGCTACCTGCCCCGGGTGGGAGGACAGGCCTGCGGCGCGCTCCACGAACAGGAGGTCGAGGTCGTCCGGAACGGCCGAATCGTGGAAGTGGGCCGGTGCGTCGTCCAACGCGCCGAAGAGCAGGAGCACCGCCGCCGGACGGGCCGCTTCCGCATCCAAGGCGACGTTGTACCACCGCTCGCGGTCGCGGACGGAAAGCCGCTGCTCCATCGGCAGCTCCACCAGGCGCTGCAAATCCGTTTTGGCGCTCACATCAAGCTCCCAGCGGGAAACCCGCCGCCTGAAGCTCCCGTCTGGTCTCACCGGCCATCATCCTGGCCAGAAGTTCTTCGCGGCCGGGAGCGAGTTCGTACTTCAGCAGTTTCCGTGCTTTCTCCGGGTCCACTTCCCCCTCGCCATAGGACGGGCACCACTGGGCCACGGGGCAGGCACCGCAGGCGGGCTTACGGGCGTGGCACACGCGGCGGCCATGAAAGACCACGCGGTGGGAGAGCATGGTCCAGTCCTTGGGCTCGAACAGCTCGGCGACGTCGAATTCCACTTTGACGGCATCGGTAGATTCGGTCCAGCCGAAGCGGCGGGACAAGCGGAGGAAATGGGTATCCACCGTGATCCCCGGGATGCCAAAGGCATTGCCGAGCACCACATTGGCGGTCTTGCGTCCGACTCCGGCCAGCTTGACCAGATCATCGAGCTTGGCCGGAACCTCGCCGTTAAACTCATCGACGATCTGGCTGGACATTTTGAGCAGGCTCTGCGACTTGGCCCGAAAGAAACCGGTGGGCTTGATCAGCTCCTGCAGCTCGGTTTCATCCGCTTCGGCGAGGGCGCGGGCATCCGGGTAGCGGGCGAAGAGCTGCGGGGTTGTCATGTTGACCCGGACGTCGGTGGTCTGCGCGGAGAGGATGGTTGCGACGAGCAGTTCGAAGGGATTGGTGAAATCCAGTTCCGCGACCGCATACGGGTAGTGTTCGGCGAGCTCTTTGTTGATCCGCCGGGCACGCCGCTTGCGGGCCAGCAGGGATTCTTCGGTCTTGCGCCGGCGGGTGGCCCGCGCAGTGTCAGGCACGCTCAATGTTCGTCAGGTCCCTTAGGACGCCCACCCTGCCGTCCGTGTGCTGAACCAAAAACTCGTCCCCGCGGTCCTGCAGCGCCAGGATCCACGACCCTGGTTCCACCGTGAACAGGACCTGCCCGGTGTCCTCGTCCATGACCGGCCGGGTGCGCCCGACGGCGAACCAAAAGGCGTCGTATTCCTCTTCCGCTTCCTCGTAGTGGTCCCTCGTGGCGCTGATGGACGTGGCTCCCGAGGCGGCGGCGCCGGACGTGCCGTTGTTCGCAACGGACGGCATGGCGGTCGTGGCCGTTTCCTGGGCGGCAGCGGGAGCGCGGCCGGCAGCGGGAGTGCGGCCGGTGCCGGCTCCAGCCGGCGCGGCAGCAGCCCCGCCGGCCGTCCCGCCACCGGGGACTGCCGTCTCCGTGTGCCGATCGGCTGCGCCGTTGGACCCAGGGGCATCTGCGCGGTCCTGGGCTTCAGCGGCTCCCGCCCCGGCAGTCTCCGGGGCGTGCCGGTCCTCATCCGAGGCAGCGGAACCTCCCACCACCGTTTTTGAGGAGTAGCCGACATCCCGGGCCACACCGCCAGCAGCGGACACGGCAGCCCGTGTCGTTGCCGAACCGCTCGCATCATCCGTAACCGGGATGCCGACGGCCTCTCCGTCCGCGGCGCCGGGCGACAAGGCATCATCGGCCGCGAGGTCTTCGGCGTGCTGTACGTTGACCGGGCTGGCTGCAGTGTCCCGTCCCGCGGCGACCGCCGATGTACCGTTGCCCGCTGCGGGCGACTGAGTTGCCTGCGCGGCGGCGGTAGCGCCCGCCAGTCCTGCTGCCCCGCTGCGGGAGGGTGCGGCAAACTGGCCGGTTGACGGTTGTTGCACTCCGATCTGGTGCGAGCCGGCAGGTGCAGAAGCTCTGGAACCGGAGCCGGCAAGGGCGCCGGACCCTACCGGCTGCACCTCTTCCGGCTGGCTGGCTCCGGTCCAGGCGGCACCGGCATGGGCGGCCGGCTGCCCTGCCTTCGGCTGGTCCCCGGCCGGAGCGGCGCCGCGCTGCGGAGTGCCGGGCTTGGGCTGCTTGGGCTGCTTCGGCCTGGGTGCGGCCGGAACAGCGTCCCGCGCCACCGGGTGGGCAGGAATTTCGGGGCGGCCGGCGAAATCCGAGGCGAGCTGCGGGATCCAGCGTGCGCAGACGGTCCCGGCGAAGAGCACCAGCCCGCCAATGAAACCAATGACTCCGCTGACGCTGAAGATGGTGACGATCGTCAGGAAGTAGAAAGCCAAGGCCAGCGAAGCCACCACTGAGGCGAATTGATCGACCGACAACGATCCCACCCGCAGCGGCGTCTGCGGCGCCAACCGGCGCACCACAAACAGCACCAGCACCACCGCAGGAAGCAGGATGCCCAACCCCAGCTGGAACAGGCCGCCCGAGTTCCATAGGTTCACGCCGATGCCTTGGAGAACTTGCAGGGGCATCACCGACGACAGGAACAGCAGGATCACGCCGGCACCCACCACCATGTCCCGCATGGTGAAGGGGCCGGCAACTGCAGTTCCTGCCGTGCCGTGGCTCTGGGAGTTCTGTGACATCTTCGATCCTCCGGTCGTTACGGTTGCAGCGCGGACCGGGCCCGCTGTGCAACGTTCTGGCGCTTGTCTCAGCGTAGTCAACGAACCCACCCTTCACTAGCCGGATCACCGCCGTCGACCTCACGTGGCTGTGCCGTTCACCGCAGAATCAACCCCCTTTACATCGCCAAGTGTGACGGTCGACACTGCGACAGGAGTACAAAGGATTAGGCTGGCAACCAGCAGGTGCGCCGGGCGGGATGCCGCCGGGTGCAAGCAAATGACCCAGCAAGATGAAGGGCCTTTAGATGTCTGAAGCAAACGGAACGCAGTCTTCAACCGCCACGGGCGACGCTCTGGAGAACCTGCTCCACGAGAACCGCAAGTTTGCGCCAAGCGCTGAATTCGCGGCTGCGGCGGTGGCGAAACCCGGCATTTACGAGCAAGCCGAGGCCGACCGGCCGGCCTTTTGGGCCCGGCAGGCCCGCGAAGTGCTGTCATGGGACAAGGACTTCACGCAGGCTCTGGACTGGTCGGACGCCCCGTTTGCCAAGTGGTTCGTGGGCGGTGAGCTGAATGCCGCTTACAACGCGCTGGACCGGCACGTGGAAAACGGGCTCGGCGACCGGGTGGCGATCCATTTCGAAGGCGAACCCGGCGACACCCGCACGTACACCTACGCGCAGTTGAACGAGGCCGTGAAGCAGGCGGCAAACGCGTTCGAATCCCTCGGCGTGGCCAAGGGAGACCGGGTCGCGGTCTACCTGCCGATGATCCCGGAGGCCGTGATCACTATGCTGGCCTGCGCCAGGATCGGCGCCGTGCACTCGGTGGTGTTCGGCGGTTTCTCCGCCGACGCGCTGCGTTCACGCGTCGACGACGCCGAAGCGAAACTGGTTGTCACCGCCGACGGCACCTGGCGCCGCGGCAAACCGTCGCCGCTGAAGCCGGCTGTGGACGAGGCGCTCTCCGCCCCCGGACACACGGTCTCGAACGTCGTGGTGGTCAAGCGCAACGGTGAACCGGTGGACTGGCACGAAGGCCGCGACCTGTGGTGGGCGGACACGGTGGAGACCGCGTCGGCCGAGCACTCTCCTGTGCCGCATGACTCCGAGCACCCGCTGTTCATCCTCTACACCTCCGGCACCACCGGAAAGCCCAAGGGCATTCTGCACACCACCGGCGGCTACCTGACGCAGTGCGCCTACACGCACAAGGTGGTGTTCGACCTGAAGCCGGAGACCGACGTGTTCTGGTGCACCGCCGACGTCGGCTGGGTCACCGGCCACTCCTACGTCACCTACGCGCCGCTGATCAACGGTGCCACCCAGGTGATGTACGAGGGCACCCCTGATTCCCCGCACCAGGGCCGCTGGTGGGAGATCGTGGAAAAGTACAAGGTCTCCATCCTCTACACCGCCCCGACGGCGATCCGCACCATGATGAAGTGGGGCGACGACATCCCCGCCAAGTACGACCTGTCCTCCATCCGGGTGCTCGGCTCCGTGGGCGAGCCCATCAATCCCGAAGCCTGGATGTGGTATCGGCGGGTGATCGGCGGCGACCAGGCACC
>NZ_JBNHHB010000072.1:0-24447 GCF_059091905.1 Arthrobacter sp. Dra40 | reverse complement strand
TTGGCACACTATTGAGTTCTCAAACAACAGGAGCACCCGGCACCAAGACGACCCTCACAGGCCCTCCATCGCTCCGGAGCAACTTTTCAAACTTACCGGCGCCGTCAGTCTTTGTCAAACTGTCCGGCCCGTTCCTCCCGGCGGCCAAGGCCTCCGGTGGGCTTCGCGCTGGCGGCTTCACCGCCCTGCGCGGATATAAACTCTAGCACCGCTCGGGCCGGATGTAAATTCCACTGCCGTTCACTCCTCCGTCACCGGGCGGACCGCCCGGCCGAGGGCTTCAGGTACATGACGCCCAAGGGGGGAACCCGCAGAACGGCCGAGGCCGGGCTGTCCTTCCAGCCGCCTTCTTCTGCTGTGATGGCCCCCAGGTTGCCGACGCCGGACCCGCCGTATTCGGCCGCGTCCGTATTCAGCGTCTCGTCCCACTCTCCGGCCCACGGCAGCCCCAGCCGGAAGCCTTCATGTGGAGCGCCGGCGAAGTTCGCCACGCAGACCAGCGGGTTGCCCTGCTGGTCCCAGCGGATGAAGGACAGCGTGTTGTGCACGCCGTCGTTCTCATCAATCCATTGGAAGCCGGCCGGTTCATTGTCCCGCTCGTAAAGCGCCGGCGTGGAGCGGTAGATTCCGTTGAGATTGCGGACCAGCCGCTGCAGCCCCTTGTGCGGAACGTTTTCGGAGAGCCACCAGTCCAGTCCGTGCTGTTCGGACCATTCGGATTCCTGACCGAATTCGGTACCCATGAAGATCAGCTGTTTGCCCGGGTGCGCCCATTGGAAGGCCAGGTAGGCGCGCAGGTTGGCAAGCTGCTGCCAGCGGTCGCCGGGCATCTTGCGCAGCATCGATCCCTTGCCGTGGACTACTTCGTCATGGCTGATGGGCAGCAGGAAGTTCTCGGTGTAGGCATAGACCATCGAGAAGGTGGCCTTGCTGTGGTGGTACATCCGGTTGACCGGGTCCTCGGCGATGTACTCGAGGGTGTCGTGCATCCAACCCATGTTCCACTTCAGCCCAAAGCCGAGGCCGCCCGCGCTGGTCGGCCGGGTCACGCCGTCGAACGCGGTGGACTCTTCCGCGATCATGACGATGCCCGGCACCCGTTTGTATGCTGTGGCGTTGGCTTCCTGCAGGAAGGAGATGGCCTCCAGGTTTTCGCGGCCACCCTTGATGTTGGGGAACCATTCCCCTTCCTTGCGGGAATAGTCGCGGTAGAGCATCGACGCCACCGCATCCACCCGGAGCCCGTCGATGTGGAATTCCTCCAGCCAGTACAACGCGTTGGCCACCAGAAAGTTGCGCACCTCGCGGCGGCCGAAGTCGAAGATCAGCGTGCCCCAGTCCGGGTGCTCGCCCAACCGCGGGTCGGCGTGCTCGTACAGCGGCTGGCCGTCAAAGCGGGCCAGGGCCCATTCGTCCTTGGGGAAGTGCGCCGGCACCCAGTCCAGGATCACGCCGATGCCGGCCTGGTGCAGATTGTCCACCAGGTACTTGAAGTCGTCCGGATGCCCGAACCGCGAGGTCGGCGCGTAGTAGGAGGTGACCTGGTAGCCCCACGATCCGCCGAACGGATGCTCGGCCACCGGCATGAACTCCACGTGCGTGAAGCCCTGCCAACTGACATATTCGGCCAGCTGGTCGGCCAGTTGCCGGTAGTCCAGCCCCAGCCGCCACGATCCCAGGTGCACCTCGTAGACACTCATCGGCCCGTTGTGCGGGTCGCGGACGGCACGCCGTTCCATCCACTCCTGGTCGCCAAAGCGGTAATGCGACTCGACCACCCGCGAGCCGGTCAGCGGCGGGACCTCGGTCCAGCGGGCCATCGGGTCGGCCTTTTCGCGCCATTGGCCGTCCTGGCCCAGCAGCTCGTACTTGTACACGGCGCCGGCCTCCACGCCGGGAATGAACAGTTCCCACACTCCGGACCCGCCCATTGAACGCATCGCGTGGAGGGACCCGTCCCAGTGGTTGAAGTCGCCCTTGACCCGGACGGCGCGCGCATTCGGCGCCCAGACGGCGAAGCTGGCGCCGGCGGTGTCGCCCAGCGCGGAGTTGTAGCGCCGCACGTGGGAGCCCAGCGCGGTCCACAGCGTTTCGTGCCGGCCCTCACCGATCAGGTGCAGGTCGATCTCGCCCAGGCTGGGCAGGTAATGGTACGGGTCGTCGACGATGCTGGGGGCACCGCCGTCGTACACCACCTCAAGGCGATAATCCGGGACGTGTCCCGGGTCGTCGGCGGGGAAGACCGCCACCCAGATGCCTTCGTGTTCGTGCTCCATCGGCACGCGCAGCGAGGGCGTGACCACGGTGACGGAGTCGGCCAGCGGACGCCGGGTGCGGACGGTGACGTGCCCGTGGTCGTCCAGATGGGCGCCAAGCACGGCGTGCGGCTGGTGGTAAGCGCCGTGCGCGACGGCGGTGAGCACCTCCGCGTCGACCGGCACCGGGGCGCCGTTGCGGCGGCCCGACGGCGGGGATCCCGCCGATGCTTCGGATGCCGCCGCGGCGGGCCGGACGGGCGCGGCGGCCGTCGTGGGCCGGATGCCCGCGGCAGCGCCGGCGGCGCCGACTCCGGCGGCAGCCAAGTCCCGGCTGCCCTCGGCTTCCCCGCCCGCGCCGGCCAGCGGGGCCAACGCCTCGCGAACACCGCGGACCGGAACCTTGACCCAGCGCGGACGATTGCGCTGTTCGTAGACCACTTCGTAGAGGGCCTTATCCAGCAGCAGCGCCAAATACAGGGTGGACGAGGTGTCCACCGGGTCGCCGGTCTCTTCGCGGTAACCGTCCAGGAAGGCGGCGCTGGCCTGCGCAGCCCACTCATCGGCGGCGGCAGTTGCCGCATCGTCGGGTCCGGCCAGCCGGGCCACCCCTGCGGCGTAGTCAAAGGAGCGCAACATGCCGACAACGTCGCGCAGCGGCACGTCGTCCGTGCCGCGCTCGCCCATCGGCCGAAGCGGCTCGCCCTCGAAGTCCAGCACCACCCAACCTCGTTCCGGAGAGTTCAGCACCTGGCCCAGGTGGTAGTCGCCGTGGATCCGCTGCAGCTCGGGAAGCTCGGTGACCTGGTCCAGCCGGTCCAGCAGTTCCTGGACCGCCTCGTCCATCGGGCCCACCGACGCACCGGCCTGCGCCCAGCCCCAGCGGATCCGTTCCGCCAGCGCGGCCTTGAACGCACCGACTTCCTGGGCATCCGCCCAGTGGCTGCCGGCCGCGTCGCGAAGGCTGCGGTGGATCCGTCCGGTCACAGCCCCGAGCTGGCGCGCCTGCGAGCTGAAGTCGGTGCCGTCCAGCGCCGAGCCGGACGCGGTGCGCCACGCGTCCTGGCTGTCCGGCAGGAACTCCCGCAGCACGCTGAGGTGGCCGGTGTCCCACAGGCGGTCGCTGCCGTCGTCGTTCTGTCCGGGGGTAAGCCAGCCGCCGGTGACCCAGCCGTACGTGGCCGGGACTTCCCGGCAGCCCGCCTCGGTGAGCAGCACGCCCACTTCCACGTCCGGGTTGGCGCCGGCTTCCAGGACCCGGAAGAACTTCACAATCAGCGGTCCGTGGCCGGACTGAACCACCACAGAGGTATTGGACTGCTCGCCCAACAGCACCGAGGCCTCCAGTCCGGTGGAGAACTCCGGCCACGTGTCGAACCCGGCACCGGCATGTCCGCGGGTGTGCCCGTCGCTGGTCACCGCCTGCCGCCGCATCAGTTCCAGCCAGGCGGCGACGAACACCGGATCGTGCGCGCCGTCGTAGATCCAGCGCTCACCGGTGCCGCTGTCCGCAGCGTCATCCCCGCTACCGGTCCAGGCCGCGCCAGCGTCGCCGTCGGCACCGGTGCTGTCCGCGGGCTCCTGCTGCGCGCGCCCCACCAGCGCCGCATCCCCTCCGGCCAGCGGCTCCTTGCGGTAGCTCAGCGGCACGTTGACCACGTGGACGGCGTTGGCGGTGTGCACGGCCACGATGTGCACCTCCAGCCCCACCTCGCCGGACGGATCCTGTAGCCGGATGCCGCCCAGCCGGTGCAGCACGGATTCCTGGCCCTTGGCCGGGAACCAGCGCTGCGCGGGCAGCCACGGGTGCAGGAGTTCGGGAATGCTCGGCGTGAATTTAGGCATGGGTTGTTGCCACCTCGGTTTCTTCAGTCGCGGGTCTGATGACCGGGAGGGTCTCAGTCTGCGGTGATGCCAGGTTGGATGAAGTCGAGCGCAGGCGCAGCCAGAAGAAGTCGTGGCTGCCCAGCGTCAGGGTGAGTTGGCCGGCGTCGTCAAACGCCGGGAACGGTGTGCCGCCGAACAGGTCGCGCAACCCGCGGCCGGCGAATTGGGGCAATTGCAGCGGGGCCGCAACCGGGTGCTGCGAGAGGTTGAAGATGCAGAGCAGTACTTCCTTGTCCACACCCTCCGGATTGTTTTCCGGCACCTCGCGGAGGAAGGCCAGCACCGAGTCAGATTCCACCGGCACGTTCTGGTAGCTGCCCAGCCCGAACGCCGGGTGGGCCTTGCGCACCGCCAGCATCTGGCGCACCCAGTGCAGCAGGGAGCTGTTGTGCGCCAGCTGCGCCTCCACGTTCACGTAGTTGTAGTGGTACACCAGCGACTGGACCACCGGCAGGTAGAGCTTGCCCGGGTCCGCGGTAGAGAACCCCGCGTTGCGGTCGGGGTTCCACTGCATCGGCGTGCGGGAGGCATCGCGGTCTTCCAGCCAGATGTTGTCGCCCATGCCAATCTCGTCCCCGTAGTACAGGAACGGGCTGCCCGGCAACGAGAGCAGCAGCGCATGGATCAGTTCGATTTCCGCCCGGGAGTTGTCCAGCAGCGGGGCCAGCCGGCGGCGAATGCCGATGTTGGACCGCATCCGCGAGTCCGGGGCGTACCAGCCGAACATCGCCTCGCGCTCTTCCATGCTGACCATTTCCAGCGTGAGTTCGTCATGGTTGCGCAGGAACGTCGCCCATTGGGCACCGGCCGGGATGGCGGGGGTCTCCTCCATGGTGGCCACGATCGGGCGGGCGTTCTGGTCCCGCAAGGCGTAGTAGAGCCGCGGCATGATCGGGAAGTGGAAGGCCATGTGGCACTCCGGACGCACTTGGCCATCGTCGTCCTGCTGGCCGAAGTATTCCACTACCTCATGCGGGAGCTGGTTGGCTTCGGCGATGATCACGCGGCCCGGGTATTCGGCGTCCACCATGGCGCGCAAATCCTGCAGGAAGGTGTGCGTGGTGGGCAGGTTTTCGCAGTTGGTCCCGTCCTCTTCGAACAAGTACGGGATGGCGTCCGCGCGGAAACCATCGATCCCCTGGTCCAGCCAGAACCGCACCACATCGAACACCGCCTCGATCACCTTCGGGTTCTCGAAGTTCAGGTCCGGCTGGTGGCTGAAGAAGCGGTGCCAGTAGAACTGCCGGCGGATCGGGTCGAAGGCCCAGTTGGAGTCTTCGGTGTCAACGAAGATGATTCGAGCGTCCTGGTATTTCTCGTCCGTGTCGGACCAAACGTAGAAGTCGCCGTACGGGCCGTCCGGGTCGCGCCGGGACTGCTCGAACCAGTCGTGCTTGTCCGAGGTGTGGTTCAGCGGCAGGTCGATGATCACGCGCACGCCGCGGGCGTGGGCCTCGGCCACCAGTCGTTTGAAGTCGCCGATGGTGCCGAACTCGTCCAGCACGTCGTAGTAGTCCTCGACGTCGTACCCGCCGTCGCGCAGCGGGGATTTGAAGAACGGCGGAACCCACAGGCAGTCGATCCCCAACCACTGGAGGTAGTCGAGCTTCTCGATCAGCCCGGAGAAGTCGCCCGAGCCGTCACCGTTGGCGTCCGCGAAGCCGCGCACCAACACCTCGTAGAACACGGCCTTGCGGTACCAGTGCGGGTCGTGGGCCAGGCCCGGAGCATGCAGCTGAAACGGGCTCGCCATCAGCGGCTCCTTCGGACATGCAGGACGTGGGCCGGTTCCACGTGGGCGTCCAGCCGCACGTAGTTGTGCTCGCCCCAGCGCCAGCTCTGTCCGGTGAGCAGGTCGTCCACCCAGAACGTGCCGTCGTCGTTGTAGTCCTCGTCCCGCAGCCCCAGGGCCGCCAGGTCCAGCGACACCGTGGATTCGCGCGCACTGTGCGGATCCACATTCACCACCACGATGACGGTGTCCCGCCCGCCGCTGTGGGATTCGGGCAGGTGCGCCTTGTGTTTGGAGTACACCACGGTGGCCGGATCCGTGCTGCGGTGGACGGCCAGGTTCCCCAGGTCGCCGAGGGCGGGATGGGCCCGCCGGATGGAGTTCAGCCGGGTCAGGTACGGGGCCAGCGAGCGCCCCTCGGCCTCCGCGGCGGCGAAGTCGCGGGCCTTGTACTCGTACTTTTCGTTGTCGATGTATTCCTCGGCGCCCGGCCGGGCCACGTGTTCGTAGAGTTCATAGCCTGCATACACGCCCCAGAGCGGGCTGGCCGTCGCCGCGAGCACCGCGCGGATTTTGAATGCCGCCGGGCCACCGTACTGCAGGTACTCGGTGAGGATGTCCGGAGTGTTGACAAAGAAGTTTGGCCGGAAGAACGCCGCGGTCTCGTGGCTGACCTCGGTGAAGTACTCTTCAATCTCTTCCTTGGTGTTGCGCCAGGTGAAGTAGCTGTAGGACTGCTGGAAGCCGGCCCGGCCCAGCGCGTGCATCATGGCCGGCCGGGTGAAGGCCTCGGCCAGGAACACCACGTCCGGATGCTCGCGGTTCACGGTGCCGATCAGCCACTCCCAGAACCAGACGGGTTTGGTGTGCGGGTTGTCCACCCGGAAGATCTTCACTCCGTGGGAAATCCACAGCTGCACAATCCGCAGGACCTCTTCGGAGAGGCCGCGCGGGTCATTGTCGAAGTTCAGCGGATAAATGTCCTGGTACTTCTTCGGCGGGTTCTCCGCGTAGGCTATGGTGCCGTCCACCCGGGTGGTGAACCATTCGGGATGTTCGGTGGCCCACGGGTGGTCCGGGGCCGCCTGCAGCGCCAGGTCCAGTGCCACTTCCAGGCCGACCGCTTCGGCGGCCGCCACGAAGGCGTCGAACTGCTCGAAACCGCCCAGATCGGGGTGGATGGCGTCGTGTCCGCCGTCCTTGGAGCCGATCGCCCAGGGCGATCCGGGGTCCCCCGGACCGGCAGTCAGGGTGTTGTTCGGGCCCTTGCGGTTGACCTCGCCGATCGGGTGGATCGGCGGCAGGTAAATCACGTCAAAGCCCATCGCGGCCACGGCCGGAAGGCGCTCCGCCGCCGTCGTAAAGTCTCCCGAGGTCCAGACGCCGGTAACGGGATCGTAGTGCGCGCCCTCGGAGCGCGGGAAGAATTCGTACCAGGCGCCGCGGCCGGCCCGTTCGCGTTCCACCAGGATGGGGTATTGCTTCGAGGGGCTGACCAGGCTGCGGATCGGGTGGCTGCGCACTGCGGCCAGCACCGCCTCCGAGGTGCCCGCGGCCAGCCGCTCGTGCACCGACAGGGATGTATCGGCGAGCGCGGCGGCAGCTTCGCGCAGCACCCGCGCGTTCTCTTCCGGCCGCCCGCCTTGCCCGCCGGCCTGTTCCAGCAACTGCTTGCCTTCGGTCAGCATGAGGTCCACGTCGACGCCGGCGGCGATCTTCACCTCGGCGTTGTGCCGCCAGGTGGCGTAGTTGTCTCCCCAGCCTTCCACGTGGAAGGTCCACAGGCCGGTGCCGGTGGGCCGGATTGTGCCGTGCCAGCGGTCGGTGCCGGCGGCCCCGGGGGTCAGCCGGGCGCGTTGGACCGGATTGCCGTCCGGGTCGAACAGCACCGCGGTGGCACCGATCTTGTCGTGCCCCTCGCGGAAGACAGTGGCGGCTACCTCTATGTCCTCGCCCGGGATCGCCTTGGCGGGGAAATCGCCTCCGCCGACCACGGGCCAAACATCGACCACTGGGATGCGGCCGAATTTCAGGCGCTGCGTTGGATGGGACGGGCTGTGCTCCTGCATCGAAGTCGTCACAAGACTAGACGTTAGCGAGAATCCATCCCGAATGCGAAGGATCCCGGCGCCGCGGAGACGGATTGGCGGCCAGTTCGGCGCGCATTAACCTGCCTGTCATCACCGGTGAAGGTATCTGCGCTAACCTAGGCCGGGTGAAGGCAATCCGCAGATTTACCGTCCGCACTGTCCTCCCCGAGAGCATTGCTCCGCTGGCCCGGCTGGCAGGCAACCTGCGCTGGTCCTGGCACCGGCCAACCCAGCAGCTCTTCGAACAATTGGACCCCAAGGCTTGGGCCGAGGTGGGCCAGGATCCGGTGGCCCTGCTGGGCTCCTTTACCCGCGAACGGCTGCGCGAGCTCGCCGCCGATGACCACGTGGTGACGCACGTGCGCGAGCTGGATGCGGATCTAGAGGAGTACCTCACCGAAGACCGCTGGTACCAGACGCTGGGAGCGGATACCCCGGCGTCGATCGCTTATTTCTCTCCCGAGTACGGCATCAGCCACGTGCTGCCGCAATACTCCGGCGGCCTGGGCATCCTGGCCGGCGACCACCTGAAGGCCGCGTCCGATCTGGGCGTGCCGCTGGTGGGTGTGGGCCTGCTTTATGCCGCCGGCTACTTCAATCAGTCCCTGAGCCGCGACGCGTGGCAGCAGGAGACGTATCCGGTGCTGGACCCGGACGGCCTGCCGTTGACCTTGCTGCGCGAGGCGGACGGGCAGCCGGCCCAGGTCACCTTGCCGCTGCCGAACGGGCGCCGGCTCGGTGCCTACATTTGGCGCGCCGATGTGGGCCGGGTGCCGCTGCTGCTCCTGGATTCCAACATTCCGGGCAACGATGAGGCCGCGCGCGGCATTACCGACCGGCTCTACGGCGGCGGCGGCGATCACCGGTTGCAGCAGGAGCTGCTGCTGGGCATGGGCGGGGTGAAGGCGCTGCGTGTGCACCAGCGGCTCACCGGCGCTCCGGCCCCGGAAGTCTTCCACACCAACGAGGGGCACGCCGGGTTCCTGGGCGTCGAGCGCATCCAAGAGCTGGCGGCCGCCGGCCTGAGCTGGGACGAGGCTTTGGCCGCGGGCCGCGCCAACACCGTTTTCACCACGCACACTCCGGTGCCGGCGGGCATCGACCGGTTCGACAAGGCACAGATCCAGCACTTCTTCAGTGCAGGGCTCGCCCCGGATGTGCCAACCGCCAAGATCCTGGAACTGGGCGATGAGAATTACGACGGCGGAGACCCGTCCAAGTTCAACATGGCCGTGATGGGCCTGCGGCTGGCGCAGCGGGCCAACGGCGTGGCCAAGCTGCACGGCGTGGTCTCGCGCGGCATGTTCTGCGGGCTCTGGCCGGGCTTCGACCAGCAGGAAGTGCCGATCGGCTCGGTGACCAACGGCGTGCACGTGCCCACCTGGGTGGACCCGCGGGTCGCGGAGTTCGCCCGGTCGGCGTTCGGCGACCAAACCGTGATCGACCGCCAGTGGGACCGCGTGTACGACGCCGCGGACGAGGACATCTGGGCGCTGCGCCGGACCCTGCGGACAAACTTGATTGACGATGTCCGCCGCCGGCTGCGTGCCTCCTGGAAGAAACGCGGGGCCGCGGATGCCGAACTCGCCTGGACCGATTCGGTGCTGGACCCGGACGTGCTGACTATCGGTTTTGCCCGGCGTGTGCCCACCTACAAGCGGCTGACCTTGATGCTGCGCGATCCTGCCCGGCTCAAGGCGCTGCTGCTGCATCCCGACCGGCCGGTCCAGTTGGTCATCGCCGGCAAATCCCATCCCGCGGACGAGCAGGGAAAGCGGATGATCCAGGACCTGGTGCGCTTCACCGACGATCCGGAGGTCCGGCACCGGATTGTCTTCCTGCCCAACTACGACATCGCCATGGCCCGCACCCTCTTCCCTGGTTGCGATGTGTGGCTGAACAACCCCCTGCGTCCGCTGGAAGCCTGCGGTACCTCCGGCATGAAGGCGGCAATCAACGGCGGCTTGAATCTCTCCGTGCTCGACGGCTGGTGGGACGAGATGTACGACGGCGACAACGGCTGGGCGATTCCGACGGCGAACCCCTCCACCGAAGCGGGGACCGACGACGTGTTCGACCCGGATGAGCGGGACGACATCGAAGCCGCAGCTCTCTACGACTTGGTGGAGCACCATGTGGCGCCGCGCTTTTACGCCGCCGAGATATCCGAAGGCGCCGGAGCCGCAGGCCCGTCCGAGCCGGTCGGGCCGGACCACGTACCGCACCAGTGGATCGCCATGATCAAGCACACTCTGGCCAACCTGGGGCCGGCCGTCTCCGCCGAACGGATGCTGCAGGACTATGTGGAGCAGCTCTACCGTCCCGCATCGATGTCCGGACACGCCGCCCGGGCCGACGATTTCGCCGCGGCGAAGGAACTGGCCTCGTGGACCAGCAGGGTCCGCAATGCCTGGGGCGACGTGTCGGTGGAACACGTGGACTCGATGGGCATAACCGACGAACCGCAAATCGGCGAGTCGCTGACGGTCAACGCGTACGTCCGGCTCGGCCCCCTGGCGCCCGACAACGTCACCGTCCAGGTGGTGCACGGGCAAGTCACCGACAACGACGATCTCGCGCAGACTTCCACCGACGACCTGACCGTCGCGGACCAGCTGGGCGACGGCCGCTATTTGTTCACGGGCCCGGTAACCATCGACCGTTCCGGTTCGTTCGGCTACAGCGTAAGGGTGCTGCCCAAGCATGCGTCCCTGGCTAACCACGCCGAACTCGGCCTGGTGGCCAACGCCACCAACTGATTCCCCGATCCGGAGCGACTCACTTCCCCCGGCCGACGGGGTCCCGC
Source organism: Arthrobacter sp. Dra40 (assembly GCF_059091905.1). Lineage (NCBI taxonomy): Bacteria > Bacillati > Actinomycetota > Actinomycetes > Micrococcales > Micrococcaceae > Arthrobacter > Arthrobacter sp. Dra40. The sequence goes on along the minus strand of NZ_JBNHHB010000072.1, from coordinate 13,677 downwards.
GCCTGACAGGCCCAGGTTTCACTGTCAGGCGGGTCCTCGCCGGCCGGATGGGCTGCCCGCCATGAACTGTGTTCTGCCGATGCCTGGGTGCGCCGCCGGCCCCGCGGCAGGTGAAATTCGACGGAAATTTAACCGCCCTGTAAGTGTCCCCCTCCGCGGGACCTTTCGCGTCCGCCAGCGCCCGCCGTTGCCGGTTTATCCGCGGCAACGCGTGGTTAACCCTTCTCCTTGGCTGTCTGGTCCGCAGCCCGGCCGCAGCGGAAAATCTGCCCCTTCGTACGTCCTTCTGTGTGGCGCACCCCTTTATTATCAGCATGCTGACTAATAGCATGAAGGTATTCCGTCCGAATGAACCACTAAGGAGGCGAATATGGGCGCCGGTACCGAGCAAGACACCGCACCACCGCCGGACCATGAGGACAAGCCTCAGACTCCCCCGCAGGTGAAGAAGGCCTCCTGGAAGTACATCCTTCGCAAGACTTTTCGCGAGTTCACCGACGACGATTGTACGGATCTGGCGGCTGGGCTGACGTACTACGGCGTCCTGTCCCTGTTCCCGGGCCTGCTGGCTTTGGTCTCCGTCCTGGGACTGGTTGGACAGGCCGAAGCGACCACCAACGCCATGTTGAGCATGGTAGAGAGGGTGGCGCCGGGTCAGGCGGTCGATGTCATCCGGCAGCCGATCGAGCAGCTGGCCAGCTCACAGGGAGCGGGGTTGGCGTTCGTCATCGGTCTGGTGGGTGCCATCTGGTCTGCCTCCGGATACGTCAACGCTTTCGGCCGAGCGATGAACAGGATCTACGAGGTCGAGGAAGGCCGGCCGTTCTGGAAGCTTCGCCCCGTCATGCTGCTGATCACCATCGTGGTGCTGGTGCTGGCGGTGCTGATGATGCTGATGCTGGTCTTGTCCGGACCGGTCGCGCAAACCGTCGGTTCCTTTATCGGCCTCGGCGAAGTGGCACTGACCGTCTGGAACATCGCCAAGTGGCCGTTGCTGGTCATCTTCGCGGTGGTGATGGTCGCAGTGCTGTACTACGCGACGCCGAACGTGAAACAGCCGAAATTCCGCTGGATGAGCCTCGGCGCCCTGATCGCACTGCTGGTGCTCGCTCTGGCAACCCTCGGCTTTGCCTTCTACGTGGCCAACTTCGGCAACTACAACAAGACCTACGGTGCCATTGGCGGCGTGATCGTGCTGCTGCTGTGGTTCTGGCTGGCCAACCTTGCCCTGCTGTTCGGCGCTGAGTTCGACGCAGAGACCGAGCGCGGTCGGCAGCTCCAGGCCGGCATCGCCGCCGAGGAAAACATTCAGCTTCCGGTCCGCGACAGTCGCAAGAGCGACAAGAATGCCGAGAAGGAAGAGGAGGACATTGCAGGGGGCCGCAAGCTCCGCCACACCTACGGGCAGGAAGAGCAATCCCGTGACCACACCTGAAAACGTCAGGCCTGACAGGAAGAAACCCGACACAGAAAAGGAATTGCCATGACCACGAATTCAAGTTCCGGCAGTTACGACGAGGGAGTTCCCGTTTACCCGGCCGGCGGCGCGGCAGTCCCGCCGCCCACGACTCCGCCGGCCACCGGCCAGCCTAAGAGCGAGACGGCCAAGACCGAAGCCAAGGAAGTAGGTCGCGAGGGTGTCGAAGCCGGCCAGCATGTGGCCGCGACGGCCAAGGGCGAGGCAAAACAGGTGGCTTACGAGGCCAAGGAAAAGGCCCGGAACCTTATGTCCGGATTGGGCGACGAGGTCCGCGGCCAGGCCCACACCCAGCAACAGCGCGTTGCGTCGGGGCTGCGGTCGATAGGCGAAGAGCTGAGCTCCATGGCCCGCAACTCTGATCAGTCCGGGACAGCGACCGATTTGGTGAGCCGAGCCGCGGACAGGGCTGACTCCGTGGCCGGTTGGTTGGAGAACCGCGACCCGGGATCGCTGCTGGACGAGGTGAAGCGCTTTGCCCGCCGGCGTCCCGGTGCTTTCCTGGCCATCGCGGCAGGCGCCGGCGTCCTGGCCGGCAGGCTGACCAAGGGCCTGACCGCCGACAGCGGCAGCGGCGCCGGAACCGGGCAACGCGTGGGCACGCACCGCGCTACTGCCGGCCCGGTCTACGCCTCGCCGGAGACGGCCGGCAGCTATGACGCCCAGAGCGCGGCGGGCTTTGCGGCACCCGGGGCGCAACCTGAGACCACCTACCCGGTCGGCGAACCGCCCCTTGGCGGTCGTGGCACCGCGATCCCGGACCGCAACCCCTATGAAGACGGAGGAACACGATGAGTCATCAGCAGGTGCCCGGTAACCAGCGGGTGCCCGGTCAGGATGCCGCCGAACCGACGCGGGCGGAAATCAAGGCCGAGAATGAGTCCCTCGGCGACCTGCTCAGCCAAGTCAGCAAGGACATTTCCGTGCTGATGCGGCAGGAACTGGAGCTGGCGAAGGCCGAACTTAAGGAGACCGGCACACGCGCCGGCAAGGGAGCAGGCATGCTGGGCGGAGCCGGTGTGGCCGGCCATTTCGTCCTGCTGTTCCTCTCCCTGGCCCTCTGGACCCTGATCGCCTACTTCATCGGGCTGGCTTGGTCCGGCCTGATCGTGGCAGTCATCTGGGCCATCATCGCCGCCATCCTCTACTCGGTCGGCCGCAAGCAGCTCAAGACCGTTCAGGGGATGCCCCGCACTGCCGAGTCAGTGCAGAAGATTCCGGAAACGTTGAAGCCAAGTGAGGAAGCACTATGAGCCAGTCACCAGAAGAAATCCGGGCCGACATTGAACGGACCCGCGCCCGGCTGGGCACCGATGTGGACGCCGTGGCCGAGAAAGCCTCGCCGGCGAACATCGTCCATCGGCAAACGGACAGAGTGAAGGACTCCGTGGGCCGGGTCAAGGACAAGGTCCTGGGCGCTGCCGACGACGCCGGCAGCAATACGAAGTCCATGATGCACGACGCCGGCGAAATGGCCAGCGACGCCCCGCACCAGATTGCCCGCAAGACGGAGGGCAACCCGGTGGCGGCAGGCCTGATCGCCTTCGGCGCAGGCTGGTTGCTGTCCTCACTGTTCCCCGCTAGCCGTGTGGAGCAGCAGGCAGCCGAAAAGGTTAAGGAAGAGGCCCAGCCGGTGGTCCAGCAAGTCAAGGACTCCGCCAAAGAGGTGGCCCAGGACATGAAGGAGCCGGCCCGGGAGGCGGCCGCGGACCTGAAGGACTCGGCCCAAGACTCGATGGGTAAGGTCAAGTCGGAAGGCACTTCCGCCGCCCAGGACGTCAAGGAACGGGCACAGGAGGCCCGCGGGAATGTGCAGGAGCCGCCGCGGCAGGTCTGATCCGCCTCGGATCGCGTCCCACCGCGCGGTAATCCGGCGCCGGGAGAGCCCTCGGGCCCCCGGCGCCGGATGCACGTCAGGAGCGGTAGATCGAGATGGCGTTGGCCGCGACGATGTCCTTCTCGCCGCTGCGGATCTTGGCCCCGCGCCGTTGATCGTCGATGTGCGAGCTGGTGTAGAGCAGCTCAAACGGGATCTTTTCGCCGTGATGCTTGCCGAACTCCTGCAGCGAGCGCGGAGCGGGCATCACGATTTTCTGCGGCTGGCGCCCCCCGTTGATGACGACCAGGCCGTCAATCATGCCTTGCGGCGACCCCATCAGCAGCTGGACCATCCGGCAGTCGGGGTCGTTCCAGTCATCCGGCGTCATCGGTTCGCCGTCGGCATTGAACCAGAGCAGGTAGGAACTCTCCTCCCGCGCCGGATAGTTGTAGGGCTGGTGCGCCAGGAAGGACCGGCGGATTTGGATCAGCCGGCGGGTGACATCAAACATGCGGTGTTCGCGCTCATCCAGCTGCCAGTTGGTCCAGGCCAGCGCGTTGTCCTGGCAGTAAGCATTGTTGTTCCCTTGCTGGCTGCGCCCAATCTCGTCACCGGCGCAGATCATCGGCACGCCCAGCGACAGCAGCAAAGTGGCCATCAGGTTCCGCGCCGTCCGCTCGCGCGCATCCAGGATCCGGCTGTCCCCGGTTTGCCCCTCGACGCCGTGGTTGTAGCTGCGGTTGTGGTCGTGGCCGTCGCGGTTGTCCTCGCCGTTCGCCTCGTTGTGCTTGCGGTGGTACGACGTCAGGTCGGCCAGGGTGAAGCCGTCATGGGCGGTGACGAAATTCAGCGAAGCCAGCGCCGTGCGGCCGGAACCGACGAACAGCTCAGTGGACCCGGCCAGGCAACTGGCCAGCCTGGCCACGGTCCCGCCCCGCCCGCCGGAGGCCGCGGCAGCCTGGTCCGCCAGCCAGAAATCGCGGACGGTATCGCGGAAGCGGTCGTTCCAGTCGGTCCAGCCCGGCGGGAAGTTGCCGGTCTGCCAGCCGCCCTCGCCCACGTCCCACGGTTCGGAGACCAGTTTGGCTCCGGACAACACGGAGTCGGCGCCGACGGCCACCAGGAACGGATGGCGGGGACTGAAGTGGTTCTGGCCGTCGCGGGCCAAGGACACGGCCAGATCGAAGCGAAAGCCGTCAATGTGGAACTCTTCCACCCAGTAGCGCAACGAGTCCAGGGCCAACTGGATCACCCGTGGCTCGTTGAAGTTCATCGTGTTCCCGCAGCCGGTGGTGTCCAGGTAGTTCCCGTGGCCATCGTGCCGGTAGTACACGTGGTCCGCCAGGCCGCGGAAGGAATACGTGTCCTGGTCTTTCCCGCCCTCGGCGGTGTGGTTGTAGACCACGTCCAGGATCACCTCGATCCCCACCGAATGCAGCTTCTTCACCATCGCGCGGAACTCGTCCTGCACGGCCCGCGGTCCTGCGGCCTGGGCCGCCGCGGTGGCGTAGCCAGGCCAGAGCGCGAAGAAGCCCAGCGTGTTGTAGCCCCAGTAGTTGGCCAGGCCCAGGTCCTGCAGGTGCGGCTCGTCCAGGTGGTAGTGCACCGGCAGCAGCTCCAGCGTGGTGATACCCAGTTCAAGCAGGTAATCAACCATCACCGGATGCGCCAGGCCGGCATAGGTGCCGCGCAGCTCCTGGGGAATCTCCGGGTGCAGCATGGTTTGGCCCTTGACGTGGCACTCGTAGACCACCGTGTCCCGCCACGGCACGTGCGGGCGCGAGTCGTTTCCCCAGTCGAAGCCGCCGGTGACGTACATCGAACGCAGCACCCCGCCGTCGTCGTCAATGGCACGCCCGTACGGGTCCAGCAGCAGCTGCCCCGAGGCCGGCAGCGCCTGGCCGTGCGGCCAGAAGGCGTACCGGCTGCCTTCGTCCAGTCCCTTGACCGTGCCGTGGTGGACGCCGTCCGTGAAGGCCTTCAGTTCAGCGCACTGCCAGGCGCCGCGTGCGTCCTGGAAGTGCACGTCCAAGGTGGCGTACCCGGGGGCGAACACCGCCACATTTACCGCGCCGGGGATCGCCGGCATGCCCGGGGCCGTGGCGCTGACCCCCAGCGGGAAGGCCCGCGAAAGCTGTGGCGGGCGAGCCGGCAGCTGGGGGGAAATGCTCTTGGCGTGACGGGCCAAAACGGTCCACCTGCTCCTAGCGGGCGCGCTGCCGCGATATCTCGTACAGGCTGATGCCCACGGCCATCGAGGCGTTGAGCGATTCCATCGCCGAATCGATCGGGATGGAGACAATCTGGTCGCAGTTCTCGCGGACCAGCCGGGAGAGGCCCTTGCCCTCGGAACCAACGACCAGGCACACCGGCTCGGTGGCCAGGGATAGGTCAGGCAGCGACACGTCGCCCTCGCCGTCCAGACCCAGCACGAAGATGCCCAGCTGTTGGAAGGCCTTGAGCGTGTTGGTCAGGTTGTTCGCCTTGGCCACGGGCACGCGCACGGCCGCGCCGGCGCTGGTCTTCCAGGCGGAGGCCGTCATGCCCACGGAGCGGCGCTCGGGCACCACCACGCCGTGGCCGCTGAAGGCGGACGCGGAGCGGATGATGGCACCGAGGTTGCGCGGGTCGGTGATCCCGTCCAGCGCCACGAAGAGCGGGGCGTTGTTGATATACCCCTTCTTGAACTTGGCCATGGTTTCTTCGGCCAGCTCCAGCGCGTCCTGGTATTCGTAGGGCGGGATCTGCAAGACCAGGCCCTGGTGAACGGCCTCGTCGGTCATCCGGTCCAGTTCGGACTTGTGCGATTCCAGCACCGGGATGCCGCGTTCGGCGGCGATCTTCAGCGACTCCTTGACCCGGTCGTCCATCTCGATCCGGACCGCCACGTGCAGTGCCTTCGCCGGCACCTCTGCGCGCAGGGCTTCCACCACGGAATTGCGTCCGGTCACCATCTCGCCGGCGGACTTCCCGCGGCGGGCGGCGGGGCGCTGGCCGCCCTGCTGCTTGGCCGCCGACCGCTCGGAGAGCTGCTTGCTCCGGTACGCCTTGTGGTACGGGCGGTCTTCGGCCTTCGGCGTCGGCCCCTTGCCTTCGAGCGCCTTGCGCCCGTGTCCGCCGGTTCCTGTGGTGGGTCCCTTCTTGGACTTGCGCACCGCTCCGGGGCGAGGTTTGTTGGCCATCGAAAACTACCTTTGGTGTTGGGGAAGGTGTGCTCCCGCTGGCGCACACCGGCGGTGGCCGGCTGGCCCGACGGGAACCGTCTGGCTTAAAGGGTACCGCCAACCGTGCGGGCTGCCGTCAGCCGAGGCTCCAGGTAGCGCCCTCGGCCGAGTCCTCCACCACGATTCCGGCCTCGGCCAGGGTGTCGCGGATGGCGTCGGCGCGGGACCAGTCCTTGGCCTCGCGGGCCGCGCGGCGCTCCTCCAACTGGGCGCGCACCAGCGTGTCCAGGGCCTGGTGTGCCGCGGTGTCCGCGCCGCCGGAGTGCCAGTGCGGATCCAGCGGGTTGATGTGCAGCACGTCGGTCATGGCCATCACCTGGTGCAGCGCGCGGGTGGCGGCTTCCTTGTCCTTGGCGTCCAGGGCAGTGTTGCCGGCGCGCACCGTTTCGTGGATCGCGGCCAGTGCCTGCGGCACGTTAAGGTCGTCGTCCATCGCGGCGGCAAACGCCTCCGGCACGCGTTCGCTCACCACGAACCCGAACTGCTCCCCGTAGAGGAACTTCAGCGCCCGCTGCAGGAAGCCCTCGATCCGCTCCACCGCGGCGGCCGCCTCCACCAGCGAGCCGGGGTTGTAGTCCAGTGCGGACCGGTACTGCGCCTGGCCCAGGTAGTAGCGGACCACCAGCGGCCGCGCGTCCTGGAGCATTTCGGCTGGAGTGATGATGTTGCCGATCGATTTGGACATCTTCTCGCCCTCGAAGGTGACCATGCCGTTGTGCATCCAGAAGTTGGCGAAGCCCTGGCCGGCCGCCCGGGACTGCGCCACTTCGTTCTCGTGGTGCGGGAAGCGCAGGTCCAGTCCCCCGCCGTGGATGTCGAACTCGGTGCCCAGGTACTTGGTGACCATGGCCGAGCACTCCAGGTGCCAGCCCGGCCGGCCGGCGCCCCACGGGCTGGCCCAGCTGGCGGTCTCCGGCTCCCCTTCCTTGTGCCCCTTCCAGAGCGCGAAGTCGCGCGGATCCTTCTTGCCGCGCGGGCCGGCGTCGGGCGCGGCCTGCATGTCCTCGATCCGCTGGTGCGTCAGCGAGCCGTATTCGGGCCAGGAACGCACGTCGAAGTAGACGTCGCCGGAATCGTCCAGCGCAGGGTAGGCATGGCCGCGGTCGATCAGCTGCTGGATCAGCCGGTGCATCTCCGGGATGTGGCCGGTGGCGCGCGGTTCGTAGGTGGGCCGTTCCACGCCCAGCGTGTCGTAGGCCTTGGCGAACTCCTGCTCATAGCGGTAGGCCAGCGCCCACCAGGGCTCGTTCGGGACCAACACCATCGGGTCCTCGGCGGCGTCCGGGCGGAAGGAGTCGGCCGACTTGACCAGGATCTTGTCGTCAATGTCCGTCACGTTGCGCACCACCGTGACGTCGTAGCCGCTGGAGCGCAGCCAGCGGGTGAGCTGGTCGAACGCGATGGCCGAGCGGATGTGGCCCACGTGCGGGTCGCCCTGCACCGTGGCGCCGCAGTAATAGAGCCCCACCTTGCCCGGGACCAGCGGGACGAAATCGCGGACTTGCGCGGTGGCGGTGTCATAGAATCTCAGGCTCACCGCTCTAGCGTAGCCGCGCCCGCGGTACCGGTGCGAACCGTTGAGTCCTGTGGCGCACCGGCCCCATCGCGGAGCGAAGGCGGGCGGCCCCGCGCGGAGCGCGTGGCGGGCCTCCTGCTACGTACTTGTCCCCTAGCGAACGGAAACAACGACGGCGGTGGCCACCGCCGCGATCCCCTCGCCACGGCCGGTGAACCCCAACCCGTCGCTGGTTGTGGCGGAGACACTGACCGGCGCGCCGGCGGCCTCGCTGAGCACCGCCTCGGATTCTCCCCGGCGCGGTCCGAACTTGGGCCGGTTGCAGACCAGCTGGACGGCAATATTGCCGATCTCGAACCCGGCCTCCCGGACAATCCGGGCCGCCTCGGACAGCAACCGCACGCCGGAAGCGCCCGCGTACTCCGGACGGTCGGTGCCGAAGTGCGTGCCCAGGTCGCCGACTCCGGCGGCGGAGAACAGCGCGTCGGCGGCTGCGTGCGCAGCAGCGTCGCCATCGGAATGACCGGCCAGGCCCTGCTCCCCTTCCCACAGCAGGCCGCCCAGCCATAACGGCTGAGGGTCGGCCGGCGGGGCGAAAGCGTGGACGTCTACACCAATTCCGGTACGGGGGATGGGATACGGGAGGTCGGGCACGATCAGCCTTCCATGATGCGTCGGGGCTGGCGGGCGGGCAGCAGTGCTTCGGCCACGGCCAGGTCCAGCTGCGTGGTGATCTTCAGGGCCTGCGCCGAGCCGGGCACCAGCATGACGTCCACGCCGCTGCGTTCCATCAGCAGGGCCTCGTCGGTGATGCTGTCGGCTTCTCCCGGCCCCAGACCGGCCAGGCTTTCGTGCGCCCGAGCCAGCGCCGCGGCATCGAAGCCCTGCGGCGTCTGCACCGCCCGCAGTTGCCCGCGGTCTACCGTAGCCGCCACTTTCTCCGGTGCAATGCCCGCCTCCGCCCCGGTGCTCGGCGTCGCCGTCTTGATGGTGTCCACCACTGCAACCGCAGGAACGACGGCGCGCGCGCCGGCCGCCAGCGCGGCCGCAACCCGCTGGAACACCTCGGGCGGGGTGAGTGCCCGGGCGGCATCGTGCACCAGGACGGCGCTGATGCCTTCCCCCAGCCCGCGCAGCGCCGCGGCGACCGAGGCCGCCCGGGAGGCACCGCCGTCGACCGTTGAAATCACTACGTCCGGGTGCTGCGCAGCGAAGCCGGCACAGAGCTGCCGCAGCACTGTATCTCCGGCGGGAACGGCCACGCAGATCCGAGCTGCGACCCCGGCTGCCAGCACGCCCCGGAGCGCATGCGCCAGGATCGGTTCGCCGGCCAGCGGGACCTGTGCCTTGGGCAGGCCATAGCCCAGCCGGGTACCGGAGCCCGCCGCCACCACGATCACGCCCACTGATGCCTGTGCTGTGCTCATCCCCCTAGCCTAATCGGGCGGCACGGGCCGCCCGCCGGCATGCAAAAAGCGGCCGGCATCCCGTTCGGGATGCCGGCCGCTAGGAGCACAATCAGGAGGCGAGGACCTCGTCGAGGACCTCTGCTGCCTTGTCTTCGTCGGTCTTCTCTGCCAGCGCGAGTTCGGAAACCAGGATCTGCCGCGCCTTGGCCAGCATCCGCTTCTCGCCCGCGGAGAGGCCGCGGTCATGGTCCCGGCGCCACAGATCGCGGACAACTTCCGCTACCTTGATGACGTCTCCGGAGGCCAGCTTTTCCAGGTTCGCCTTGTAGCGGCGGGACCAGTTGGTCGGCTCTTCGGTGAACTCGGCACGGAGCACATCGAACACATGCTCGAGGCCTTCCTTGCCCACCACATCGCGGACCCCGACCAGGTCCACATTTTCCGCCGGAACTTCAATAGTCAGATCGCCCTGGGCAACCCGGAGCTTGAGATACATCTTTTCTTCACCCTTGATGGTGCGCATTTTGATCTCTTCGATCTTTGCGGCACCGTGGTGAGGGTAAACAACCGTCTCGCCGACCTCAAATACCATGTGTAGTATCCCCTTTCCCGACCACCAGTTTACCATGGATAATTCGGCCACTTCCGCGAGTTTGCGGGGCTAATAGCCCCTCTGCGGGCTAAAATGCGGCCCCTGAACCCCTTGACGGATCGTCGATTTGGTGCATTCGAGTGGATTCTTACAGGCGTCGAATCCAGCTTTTCACCGGTTTGCCGGTAGGCTAGGCGAGGCAAGCTGCCTAGATCTGCAGCACCGCACCTGATTGATACTGAGGAGTTTCTGCCGTGAAGATTGCGCCGAAGAACCGTGTGCAGCGCACCCTTGTAGCAGGCGCCGCCGCGCTCACCCTGCTCGCATCGACTGGATGCGGCGCAATCAATGAACAGGCCACCACCAAGTCCTACTCCGCCAGCGACGGCATTGTGGCCAATGTTGGCCCGATCGGCCTGCGCAACCTGCTGGTTGTCGCCGAGAACGAAGACGCAACCGGCCGCCTCCTCGGCACCGTGGTGAACACCTCCGACTCCCCCGTGCAGCTGAGCATGACGGGCTCGGGCAGCACCGCCACCGTCACCGTCCCGGCCGATGGCCAGATCCGCTTCGAGGACGAGGCGAACAAGACCACCGTTGACCGCCCCGGAGCCGCTCCCGGCGCCCTGGCCAACGTCACCGTCCGCGTGAACAACGAATCCGCCGACGTGCGGGTGCCGGTTCTGGACGGCACGCTGCCGGAGTACAGCAGCTACGTCCCCACCCCCGCACCGACCGAATCCGCCGCGCCGAAGGAAACCCCGGCGCCGTCGGAGGAGCCCACCGACCAGGCCGGCGCCTGATCCCACCCACACCAGCAAAAAGGCCGGGCCGCTTCCCTTCCAGGAAGCGGCCCGGCCTTTTTGGTTCTCTAGCCGGGTGGGCCTACGGTTCGAACTTGTAACCGAGCCCGCGGACGGTGACCAAGTAGCGCGGCGCAGAAGGATCGGGCTCGATCTTGCTGCGCAACCGCTTGACGTGCACGTCAAGGGTCTTGGTGTCACCCACGTAGTCGGAGCCCCACACCCGGTCAATCAGCTGTCCGCGGGTCAGGACCCGGCCGGAGTTGCGCAGCAGCATCTCCAGCAGTTCAAATTCCTTCAACGGCAGCGACACTGGTTCGCCGTCCACGCTGACCACGTGCCGTTCCACATCCATCCGCACCGGGCCGGAGGAAACGGTGTTCGGCACTAATTCCTCCGGTTCGCCCTGGCGGCGCAGTACCGCACGCACCCGGGCCACCAACTCGCGCGAGGAATAGGGCTTGGTGACATAGTCGTCGGCGCCCAATTCGAGTCCCACGACCTTGTCGATCTCCGAGTCCTTGGCGGTGAGCATGATGACCGGGACCGAGGAACGCTGCCGCAGCTGCCGGCATACTTCCGTTCCGGACTGACCGGGAAGCATCAGGTCCAACAGGACCAAGTCCGCGCCGGCCCGGTCGAACGCCACGATGGCTTCCAGTCCGTTGTCCACCACCTCGACTTCGAAGCCTTCTTTACCCAACAGATAGCTCAACGGATCGCTCAGCGATTCTTCATCTTCGACGACCAGAATGCGGGTCAAGCACCGACTCCTTGTTCATGCGCCACACCGGCGCCCTGCGTACGCGGCCCCACGGATTCAGTGGTGCCACCGTCTTCCTGCTCCATTTCCGGCAGCCGTACGGTGAAGGTGGAGCCCTGTCCGGGCTGCGACCACACCGATACTTCCCCGCCGTGCTGGGAGATGACGTGTTTAACAATGCTCAAGCCGAGGCCTGTTCCGCCGGTCTGCCGCGAGCGGGCGTCGTCGAGGCGGTAGAAGCGCTCGAAGATCCGGTCTTGCTGGTCGGGGGTGATGCCCGGGCCCTGGTCGGTCACCGAGATGGTCGCCAAGCCTTCGCGCACGCGCAGTCCAACGCCCACCTTGCTTCGTTCCGGGGCGTAACGGATCGCGTTGTCGATCAGGTTCCGCAGCGCGGTGGTCAGCAATTCGGCATCGCCGAAGACCGGCACGCCGATGTTTCCGCCAACCGACAGTTCGATGTGGCGGCTTTCCGCGGTGAGCTTGTTGCGGTCCACGGCTTCGGCGACTACGGCGTTTAGGTCCACCTCGGTGCCGCCCTGCACCACGTCCGCACCCTGCAACCGGCTCAGCTCGATGATGTCCTGCACCAGCGCGCCCAGCCGGCGGGCCTCTTTGTGCATGCGGCCGGCGAAGCGACGCACGGCTTCCGGATCGTCCGCGGCGTCGTCGATGGCTTCGGCCAGCAGCGAGATGGCGCCGACCGGCGTCTTCAGCTCGTGCGACACGTTCGCCACGAAGTCGTTGCGCATCGCCTCGGTCCGGGTAATTTCGGTCCGGTCATCGGCCAGCAGCAGGATGTACTCCTCGCCGATCGGCGCCACCCGCACCTGCACCACAATGGTGCCCTGGCCCAGCGGGCCCCGCGGCAGTTCAAGCTGCCGCTCTTCGATCACTCCGTCGCGGCGCACCCGGGCGGTCAGGCCCAACAGTTCGGAGTGCACTATCGTGTGGCCGCGGACCAGCCCGAAGGCGTAGGCGGCCGGGCTGGCGCGCACCACGCCGTCGATCGCGTCCACCACTACATAGGCGCGGCCGACGACGGAAAGCACCTCGGCGGCGCCGTCCGGCAGAGTAGGCTCGGCAACTTCCTGCAGCCGTCGCCGCTGGCGGTCGCTCAGGCCGAACGCGAGCACGCCGAAGCTGCCCAGCGCCAAGCCGATGAGGCCTGCCAGCAAGCCGATAGTCAGTGGATCCACGCCTCTAGCTTAGGCGCAGCCCCGCTCAGCTTCAGGACCATCCAGTAGTAATCGTGAGTCCGTTCAACTAACGTTCACCTGAGGCGACGTAATAGTTAACCGCCGCCTGACAAGGTGTGATGCGAATGGGATGCTAGGTCCCGTATGCTCACGAACACAACCGAAAGGACGCCAGTGCGCAAGGTTTTCCAGGCCGAGCTCCATCAAGTCGGAGAACAGCTGGTCGAGATTTCCCGGCTGGTCACCGAGGCGATGCAGAAGGCAACCACTGCGCTCGACACCGCAGACATCGAGTTGGCCCAGGAAGTCATTGCCGCCGACGCCCGGATCGACTTCCTCCAGACGGATCTGGACGAGCGCTCCATCGACATCCTGGCGCTGCAAGGGCCGGTCGCTTCAGACCTGCGCATGATTGTGGGCGCACTGCGGATGAGCGCCTCGCTTGAGCGGATGGGCGACCTCGCCCGGCATATCGCGCAGCTGGTTCGCCTGCGCTACCCAGACCTCGTGATCCCCGAATCGATGCGCGCGACGTTCCGGGAGTTCGCGGAGCAGGACATTGCCATCTCGGAGAAACTGACCGAGCTACTCGAGACCCGCGACCTGGACCTTGCCGCCCAGATCGACATGAGCAACTCCCGCGTCAACGAACTGCACGCCGGCGTCTTCAAGGCCATCGCCGATCCAGCCTGGAACTCGTCCGGACCGACCACGGTGGACGTCTCGCTGGCCAGCCGCTACTTCGAGCGCTTCGCCGACCACGGTGTCTCGGTCTCCCGCAAGGTGACCTACCTGGTGACCGGCGAGTGGCGGCCCAACGGCCAGTCCGTCTAGGCAGAAACTTAAACCGGAAGGCCGGCTCCCCGCGGGGAGCC
>NZ_JBNHHB010000071.1:0-25860 GCF_059091905.1 Arthrobacter sp. Dra40 | reverse complement strand
GGTGGGCCCCCGCCGTCGTTGTCAGCGGGATGGGTCGGACGTGGCTGCGGAGCGCGCCCCAGGCCAGGGTGCGGCGGGTCAGCGACCCCGCTGGACGCCGCCTCCTTCGGTGGCGGCGCTGGCCGTCACCTGCAGCATGGGGACACCCTCGACCAAAATGAGTTCGGGGTGATAGAGCCGCTGCGGCCGCTTGTGCGAAAGGTAGGCAATGCAGCCGCGGGCGCTGGCAATTTTCTCCACGATGACTTCCACCGCAGGCGAGGTCACCTCGCTGAACGTCAGCCCCCGGGTGTCCGGCTGGTCCACCAGATCGCCCAGCGCCGTCGTAGTCCGCCCGGCCACCAACTCCTGCGCCGGCAGCCAGGAGGCCCATACGCCTTTGCTTTCCAGCAGGGACGGCCGTTGGTTGGCCGGCTGGGCGGCAGCGAAGTAGCGCGTGTCGAAGCGCCGGTGCGCAAAGTCCGGGCTCAGCCAGTTGGACAGCGGCCTGAGCAAATCGGTGCGGACTCCGAGGCCGCGCCGGCCCAGCGCTTCGGCGAAGGACTTTTCCTGACCGGCTACCGCCTCCCGGGTGCGCATCCAGTCGGCCCCTGACGTGGATTCCGGCAGGCTCGACGCATCCGGGCCTGCCAGCAGCACGCCGGTTTCCTCGAATAGCTCGCGGATGGCCGCCACCACGTGAGCCTGGGCCAGGCGGTGGTCCTCCAGCCCGAGCAGCCCGGCCCATTTGGCCGGTGTCGGGCCATACCAGGTGATCGGCTCGCCGTCGGACTCTTCCAGACTTCCCCCGGGAAAGGCCACAGTGCCCAGCGGCGAGGACCCCGTGCGGTAGCCGAGGTAGGTTTCCGTGCCCGCCGCGCCATCCCGGACCAAAACGACCGAGGACGCCATCCGGGGCTTGCGCGGCGTGCGTTCCCCGTGGTGGAACCAGCTGTGGGCCGCGCCCAACTGGTCCGGCGCCACGGGGAAGAGCCGCTGCTCCTCGCGGAGCGGACTAGCTGAATTCTGCAATCAGTTCTACCTCAACCGGCGCATCCAGCGGCAGCACTGCCACGCCGACGGCGGACCGCGCGTGGGCGCCGGCCTCGCCGAGGGCCTGGCCCAGCAGCTCGGAGGCACCATTGATGACGCCTGGCTGGCCGGTGAATCCGGGATCGGAGGCAACGAAACCGACAACCTTGACGATCCGGGTGATTCGGTCCAGGTCGCCAATGACGCTCTTCACGGCTGCCAGTGCGTTGACGGCTGCCGTCGCGGCCAGCTTCTTGGCTTCTTCGGCACCGACCAGACCGTCGCCGTCGCCCACTTTGCCGGTCGCCGGCAGTTCGCCGTTGACGAACGGCAACTGCCCGGAGGTGTATACATAATTGCCGGAGACCACCGCGGGCACGTAGGCCGCTACCGGAGCGGCGACCTCCGGCAAGGACAGTCCCAGCTCGGCCAGGCGCTCTTCGACCGCGGACTTTCGGGCAGCTGTGGTTCCCGTCATGGCTACTGCTTCTCCCGCTTCAAATAGGCAACCGGATTGGTTCCGTTCGGACCCGGGATCACCTGGACAAGCTCCCAGCCGTCGTCACCCCACTGGTCCAGAATTTGTTTGGTCGCGTGGATGATGAGCGGAATTGTCGCGTATTCCCATTTGGTCATGATTCAAAGCCTAGCGCTTGCTTGTAAACTGATCCCCATGGCCGCTCGCAAATCACCCTTCTTCGACACTGCGACCACCCTCGGCAAGATTGTTGGCTTCCTGGGTATCAGTGCGCTCTGCGGCGTGCTCGCAGCCGGACTGCTGGTCCCGGCCGCCGCCGTGGCCGGTGTCGGGGCAACATCGTCGATCGAATACTTCGACCAATTGCCGGACGAACTGCAGACGCAGCCACTGTCCCAGCCCTCGCGGATCCTCTCTGCCGACGGCAAGCTGATCGCCACCTTCTACGCCGAAAACCGCGTCCCCGTGACCTTGGACAAGGTGTCCCAGCACATGCAGGACGCCATCATCTCCATTGAGGACGTGCGCTTCTACGAGCACAACGGCGTGGACCCGCAGGGCATTATGCGCGCAGCGGTGACGAACCTGGCTGGCGGGGACCTGCAGGGCGCGTCCACCCTGACCATGCAGTATGTGAACAACGTGCTGATTGACGCCGGTGCCAGCGCAGGCAAGGGTGCCGAAGACCTGACCATCAGCGGCACCAAGGACATCGGCGACAAGCTGCGCGAAGCGAAGCTGGCCATCGCCGTCGAAAAAGAATTCAGCAAGGACGAGATCCTGCAGGGCTACCTGAACATCGTGTTGTTCAGCGGCCAGATCTACGGAATTGAAGCTGCGGCCAAGACCTTCTTCGGCGTCCCGGCAGCGAAGCTGAACATCCAGCAGTCGGCCATGTTGGCCGGCATGGTGCAGTCGCCGAACTATTTCAACCCGGTGAACAATCCGGAAGCCACGCTGGAACGCCGCAACGCGGTGCTGGGTGCCATGCGCAACGCGGGCAAAATTACCCAAGGGGAGTATGACAAGGCCGTCGCGAGCGACTTGGACTTGAACCTCAAGCCAGTGCGGTCCGGCTGTGTGGCGGCCAACTTCGCGGACTACTTCTGCAGCTACGTCCAGCACGCCATCATGCAGTCGGACGCGTTCGGCGCTGATTCCACACAGCGTGCCAAGCTCCTGGCACGCGGCGGCCTCACCATCAAAACCACCCTCGACTCCCGCCTCCAAAAGGAAGGCCAGAAGCAGATCGAGCAGGAAGTTCCGGTCGGCGATAAGTCCGGCGTCGGCTCGGCCATGGTTTCGGTCGAGCCGGGCACCGGCAAAATCCTGATGATGGCCCAGAACACCAATTACAGCCCGGAAGACGGCGCCGCCAACACGGAGTTGAACTACAACGTCGACGCCGACATGGGCGGCGGCAACGGCTGGCAGCCCGGTTCCACGATGAAGCCGTACACCATGGTCGCCTGGCTTGAAGCGGGCAAGGCGCTCAACGCCTCGGTGGATGCGCGCCGGACCGAGTACCCGGCGCAATACCCGTGGAAGGCCAGCTGCCTGCCCCCGGATGCGTGGTTTAGCGAGTGGCCGTTCCAGAACGCCTTGCCCGGCTTTGAGCGGACCATGACGGCCAGCCAGGGTTTGACCTGGTCCATCAACTCCGCGACCGCAGCCATGGCCGCCCAGCTGGACCTGTGTGACATCCAGGACGCCGCCACCCGCCTTGGCGTGCACACGGCAACTACCAAAGAACCGATCAGCATTGAGCACCCGTCCTTCATCATCGGCACGACCAACGTCTCGCCGATGACGATGGCCGCTTCCTTTGCGGCCTTCGCCAACGGCGGCGTCTACTGCAAGCCGATCGCGCTGACCTCGGTGACGGACGCCCAGGGCAACAAGTACGAGGTCCCCAAGAAGTCCTGTGAACGGGCAATCTCCGAGGAAGTCGCCGCTGCCGTCAGCGTCCCGCTGGAGAACCTGGTGAACCTCCGGCTCGGAGCCATCCGTCCGATCGGTGTCCCGGCCGCAGCCAAAACCGGCACCACCGACAAGTCGGAGTACACCTGGACCGTCGGCTACACCAAGGGCATCTCTACGGCGTCCTGGGTGGGCAACCCGCACGCCTACAAGTCGATCAACAACCTGCCGATCAACGGCGTGACCCGCAGCTACGTGGATGGTGCGACCATCGCCGGCGGACAGTGGACCGACTACATGGAGAAAGTCGCTGGCTTGTATAAGACCGGCGAGTTTGGCGCCGCACCCGGAAGCATGCTGTATCCGCCCCGGCCGGTCCCGACAGAGAGTCCCGTCCAGTCGAATACGAACTCCAATTCCGGCACCAGCAATGGCGGCGGCGGAGACTCGGGCGATAATTCCGGCTTAGACTCGGGCAAGGATTCCGGCGGCGGTTCCGGCGGTTCCGACAACGGCAACGGAAACGGCAACGGCGGACGCAACGGAAACGGAAACGGCCGTGGGAACGACGACTAACCGTGGACGCTGACGCACTGCAAGCACGGCTCCGCACGGCAGGCAGGCTGGCCTTGGGCGCCGCTGCCGCGGGCGGGGCCGCGCTTGTTTACGGTTCAGTGATTGAGCGGAATCTCTTTGGAGTACGCGAAGAAACGCTGCCCATCCTGCCTGCTGGCCGAAGCCCCTTGAGGATCCTCCACCTCTCCGACATCCACATGACGCCAGGCCAAACGCTGAAGCAGAAGTGGCTGCGGCAACTGGCATCGTTGGAACCGGACCTGATCGTCAACACAGGCGACAATCTCAGCCACCGCCAAGCAGTGAAACCGCTGTTGGATGCGCTGGCACCGTTAATGGACGTCCCGGGCGTATTCGTCCCTGGCTCCAACGACTACTACGCCCCGGTGTTGAAGAACCCGCTCTCCTATTTCACCGGACCGTCCGGACAGCCCAAGGACTACGCCTCGCGTGAACTGCCGTGGCGTGAGATGCACGCGGCTTTTGGTACCGCCGGCTGGGTTGACCTGACCAACCGGAACCAGTCGCTGGTGGTTGGGCGTGTGCGTCTGGACTTCACGGGCGTGGATGACCCGCACCTGGATCGCGACCGTTACACGGGCTTTCCAAGCGGTTCGATTTCCGCTGAACGCGCTGCCTACGTTCGAATAGCAGTAACCCACGCACCGTACCAACGGGTGTTGGACCGGTTCGCCGCAGACGATGCCGACCTGATGCTGGCAGGCCACACGCACGGCGGCCAGGTCTGTCTCCCCGGATATGGTGCCTTGGTCAGCAACTGCGACCTGCCGACGTGGCGGGCCCGCGGACTGACGTACTGGCAGCACGATGGACGCAGCGTTCCGTTGAATGTGTCGGCTGGGCTGGGGACATCCCGGCTCGCTCCCATACGTTTCGCATGCCGTCCGGAGGCCGTGCTGCTGACGCTGACACCGTCTCGGTCCATTGGCGAAGTCCCAGCCGGAGGCCCCCGGCTCGGCTGAGCCCAGCTTGATAGGCCGCCTGTTTCGCAGTGAGTCGTTGCTGGATCCTCAAGCGCCTCTGATAGCTACTACCTGGAAGCAGCCGCCTCCGCCCGCGCGGCCCGCCAGGTCGACCAGCCGTACAGACTGAGGATGCCCAGCAGGACGGTAAAGACGACGCCGTCCAAGTAGAAGACGACCGTGCCTGGGCTGCTTCCAAGATTGGCTATTCCCGTGAGCGCGAGGGCGCCGCCCAGCCACCAGGCCTCGATCACGCCACGTGCGAGGCCAAGGAACAACAGCAGCGTGAGGAGGTTGATAAGTATTGCTTCGGCAATGGACCCAGGGGTAGCCCCGTGCATCAGCGCCCCCGCCAGGGACTCGATAACGAAGAGAACCAGGACCAGTACCACCACGGCGGCCATGGCCAGCCAGTCGGACATCTGGACGGGATGGACCGGCACCTTGCCGGTCGCTGAGCGGTGACGCCACCGCCACCATCCATACACTGCCACGGCAGGCAGCAACAGCTGTGAAAGGCTGAAACCGCCGCTCGTGCCCATCCAGGCCAGTGCCAGGACAGGTTCCACCAGCAGCACCAGCCAGCCGGCCCGCTTCCGCAGGATGAAAAGCAGCACTGCGACAACCCGCAGCAGGGGAAAAAGCAGCGACCATGCCAGGACCGCCTGGACGCTGTTCACAACTTCCGCCAACTCCATAGGTCCCCCTGTTGGTGAATGGTTCCGGCAAGACTAGCAAGCATCGGTCGCCTCATGCGTCTGCCCGTACCGGCCCGATAGTGACCGGCGCCTCACCCCGGTCGCTAGGATGGTTGCTGCGGTACACGAAAGCACCTGACCCACTGCGATGAATCGACGACATGACTGAGTTATCCCTCTGGCGCACGATCGCCCGGCTCGACGGATATGTCCGCCCCATCCTTCCCCGGCTGGTGATGGGATTCTTCAGTGCACTCGGAGCCAGCCTGGTGGCGCTGGCCATCCCCCAGGTCCTGCGCGGTCTGGTGGACACGATCCATGCCGGGGGCAGCCCCTCGGAAGTCTGGGGCCCCGCCGTCGTTATTGCTGTTCTGGGTTTGGCCGAAGCCGCCCTGGTGTACCTGCGGCGGGTGTTCGTGATCGCGCCGGCCACGGACGTGGAAATGGACATGCGCACGAGTTTCTACAAGCATGTGCAGCATTTGCCGGCGGCCTTCCATGACCGGTGGGGCTCCGGGCAGCTGCTCTCGCGCGCGATGGCCGACTTGGGCCTGGTTCGCCGCTGGCTGGCATTCGGATCGCTCATGCTGGTGGTCTCCTTCGTGACGGTGGTCGTGGGGCTGACGCTGATGTTCGCGTTGAATCAGGTGCTGGGATTGATCTTCCTGCTCGCTGCCGTGCCGCTTGTGTGGCAGGGATTCCGCTTCCGCACCACCTTCGGTGCCTCCTCACGGCTGAGCCAGGACCAGGCGGGCGACCTGGCCACCACCGTGGAGGAATCGGTGCACGGCATCCGGGTGCTCAAGGCGTTCGGCCGCGGCAAGTACGCGCTGGAGAACTTCCACGGGCAGGCGGAAGAACTGCGCCAGACCGAACTGGCCAAGGCCCGCACGCTGGCCAAGTTCCTGGCCACCGTTGTGTCGCTGCCGGATCTGGTGCTGGGCGCAGCCCTCGTCATTGGGATTATCCAGGTCTCCGGCGGAGCGATGACCGTCGGCGAATTGGTCGCGTTTTTCGCCACCGCGGCGGTGGTGGCCGGGCCGGTGGAAGCGATTGGTTCCCTGATGGGCATGACCCTGACGGCAAAGACCGCCCTGGACCGGCACTTCGACGTCATGGATACGCAGAACACCATCACCGACCCGGCTGCCCCCTCGCCGGCCGGGGCCGTGCGGGGGGAACTGAGCCTGGCCGGCGTCGTCTTCCGCTATCCGGATGCTGCACAGGACGCGGCGCCGGTCCTCGACGGCGTGGACCTTCAGGTGCGCGCCGGCGAAACCATGGCGTTGGTAGGTGTGACCGGTTCGGGCAAGAGCACGCTGCTGCAGTTGGTCCCCCGGCTCTATGACGTCACCTCCGGCGCCGTGCTCCTGGACGGAACGGACATCCGCCATTTCCCGCTCGCCGAGCTGCGCAGCCACGTATCGGTGGCCTTCGAGGACTCCACATTGTTTTCCACGTCCGTCCGGGACAACGTGCTCCTCGGCGCCAGGCCCGGCAGCGGGAATCCGGAGGATCTGCTCGCCCGGGCGCTCCGCGTAGCGCAGGCCCACTTCGCCTTCGACCTGCCGCAAGGCGTGGACACGAAGATTGGCGAGGAAGGACTGAGCCTGTCCGGCGGGCAGCGGCAGCGGATTGCCCTCGCCCGCGCCATCGCCGCGCGTCCGGCGGTACTGGTGCTGGACGATCCGCTCTCCGCGCTGGACGTGCGCACTGAAGAAGCCGTGACCCAGCAACTGCGGGACGAGCTGCGCGGCACCACCACCTTGATTGTGGCCCACAGGCCTTCCACCGTGGCGCTGGCAGACCGGGTGGCCCTGCTGCAGGACGGCCGGATCGCCGCGGTCGGCAGTCATTCCGAGCTGCTGCGCAGCAGCGCACACTACCGGTACGTGATCGCCTCGCTGGCGGCCGAGCCCACCGTCGAAGATGTCCTGGACGCGAAGGAATCCCGATGAGTTCCATGACCGGAGTGGCCGGCGAAGACAACGTCAACCTGGGCCAGGCCGACCGCACGGCCGTCAGGCGGCGCTCCTTGCGCTTGCTGGGCGAACTCGTGTCTCCGCACAAGCGGCTGTTCGCGCTCTCTATTGTGCTGGTGGTGGCCAGCAATGCCGCCCGCGCAGCAGGTCCGGTGCTGGTCGCTTTCGGCATCAACAACGCGCTGCCGGCTTTCACCGGCGGTGACGCGGCTCCCCTGGCGCTGGTCGGGGCCGCCTACGCCGCCGTTGCCATCGCGGGCGGGTCGTTGCTGGCCGCCTATATCTATGTCACCGCCCGGCTCAGCCAGGCCATGCTGCTGGCCCTGCGTATCCGGGTCTTCCGGCACACCCAGCGGTTGAGCCTGGAGTTCCACGAAACCTACACCTCCGGCCGGATCATCTCCCGGCAGACCTCGGACCTGGAGGCGCTGCGGGAACTGCTGGACAACGGTGTCACCCAGCTGACCTCCGGCGCGATGTTCATGCTCTTCACCGCCATCAGCATCGCCGGTCTGGACTGGAAGAGCGGGCTGATCATCCTGGTCGCCGCCCTTCCCATCGCCTTCGTCACCCGCTGGTACCAAAAGGGATCCGAGCTGGCCAACCGGGCTTCCCGCATCGTCTCCGCCCGGCTGATCGTGCACTTCGTGGAAACCATGACCGGCATCCGGGCAGTCAAAGCCTTCCGCCGCGAGCAGGACAACTCCCGGCGCTACAACGAGCTGGCCGCCGACTACCGCGGCGCAACCCTCCGAAACATCAAGTACTTTGGCGTGCTCCAGCCGGTGCTGAACGGCGTCGGCAACCTGACGGTGGCGGCGGTGCTGCTGGTCGGCGGCTTCCGGGTACTGGACGGCGACCTCGCCATCGGCACGCTGGTGGCGGTGTTGCTGGCCACCAAGCAGGTTTTCCGCCCCACCGAACAGATCGCAATGTTCTACAGCTCCTTCCAGTCGGCGGCCTCGGCACTGGAGAAGGTCTCCGGACTGCTGGAGGAAGAACCCACCGTCGTTCCCCCGGCCCGGCCTACCCCGCTCAAGGACGCCCGCGGCATGATCCGGTTCCGTGATGCGGAGTTTGGTTACGGCGACGGCCGGGTGGTGCTGCCACGGCTGGACCTGACCATCCCCGCCGGCCAGACGGTCGCCGTCGTCGGGCAAACCGGTGCGGGAAAGTCCACCGTGGCCAAACTCATCGCCCGCTTCTACGACCTGACCTCGGGGTCGCTGAGGCTGGACGGCATCGAACTGCGGCAGCTGTCCAACGAAGACCTGCGCCGCGCCGTCGTGATGGTGACCCAGGAAGCGTTCCTGTTCAGCGGCAGCCTCGCGGAAAACATCGCCCTCGGCAACCCGCAGGCCAGTCGCGGGGAGATCGAAGCTGCCGCCCGCGCCGTAGGAGCCCACGAGTTCATCCTGTCCCTGCCCGAGGGGTACGACACCGACGTGAACAAACGCGGCGGACGTGTCTCTGCCGGCCAGCGGCAGCTCATTTCCTTCGCCCGCGCGTTCCTGGCCGATCCGGCCGTGCTGATCCTGGACGAAGCCACCGCGTCCTTGGACATCCCCAGCGAGCGGCTGGTCCAGGAAGGTCTGCAGACGCTGCTGGGCAACCGCACCGCCCTGATCATCGCGCACCGGCTCTCCACCGTGGAGATCGCCGACCGGGTGCTGGTCATCGACGACGGCCAAGTGGTCGAGGATGGTTCCCCCGCGGAACTGATCGCCGGCAATGGCCGGTTTGCCCAGTTGCATGCCGCGTGGAAGGACTCGCTGGTCTGAGCGTCCTGGCCGGCCGCCGTCGATTTCCCGTTTGGGTGCTGTCTCCGCTATCCTTGAACAGTTGCTTTCGCGGCCGTCATGACGACGGCGGGGCAACGGTATCGGGGTGTGGCGCAGCTTGGTAGCGCGCGTCGTTCGGGACGACGAGGTCGCAGGTTCAAATCCTGTCACCCCGACCATTCAAAGGAACTCCCGCTGCTCAGCCGAGCAGCGGGAGTTCTTGCTTTTCCGCCCCGGAATACGCTTTGTACCGCTGGAAAGTTGTGAACCCGGCCCCAAAGCGGGAAGTATGGACCCATGGGGTCACAGCAGCGCTCGGCGCTCATCGTAGGGGCCGGAATCGGCGGGCTCGCCACCGCGCGGGCGTTGCAGCGGACCGGCTGGAAAGTGCATGTGGTGGAGCGCGCCGGAACACTGCAGCCGCTGGGCACAGGAGTGACCATCTGGGCCAACGGGACGCGCGCCCTGCAGCGTTTGGGCCTGATGAAGGCCTTCGAAGACGCTTCCCTGCCGGTCGACGGCGGCGCGCACGACCAGTTCGGCAATGTGCTGTCCACCGTCAGCAGCGACGACCTGCGCCAGCGCTACGGGCACCCCCTGCGGTCAATCCACCGTTCGGACCTCACCACCATGCTGAACGATTCCTTGTACGTGAACACGGTTCACCTGGGGCTGCAGGCCGTGAAGTTCCGCCGGGATCCGCATGGCGGAACAGTCACCCTGGACAACGGCGGTTCCCTGCACGCCGATCTGGTGGTCGGCGCGGACGGCCTGCGTTCGCTGGTCCGCCAGGACTTGGTCGGAGACGGCGCCCCGCGTTCCTCCGGCATCACCGCGATGCGCGCGGTCTGCCCGATCGGTGACTTGGATCCTGCCTGGCTGCCGTGGGGCGAGTCCTGGGGCAACGGGGAAGTCTTCGGCATGGTCCCGCTGCCCGGCGGGCTGATCTATTGGTACGCCACCATGCCGGATAACGTGCTGGCCAAGGACGGCGACGTCCTCTGGCGCACCCTGGCCCTGGAGCGCTTCGAGGGCTGGCACCCGGCCGTCCGGGCTGTCATCCGCGCGACGAAGAGCCAGGACATCATGGCGCACGAACTGTTCGACCGGAAACCCGCCCTGGTGTGGTCCGGCAGCCACGCCACGCTCGTGGGCGACGCCGCGCACCCGATGCTCCCGTTCCTGGGCCAAGGCGCGGGCCAGGCCCTCGAGGACGCCGTCGCGCTGGCTGATGCGCTGGCCGCCGACTGGAACATCACCACCGCCCTGCGCAGCTACGAGCAGGTGCGGGCGCCGCACACCGCCAAGGTGGTCGAGCGTTCGCGCAAGATGGCGGCCATGGCACGGCAGCGGAAGCCGTGGAAGCAGAAGCTCCAGCGGTCCCTGATCAGCATGGCGCCGCAGTCGGTGGTGTACAAACAGCTTGACGATGTCGTCGGCCGCGTCGGCTGATCATGGAGGCCGACGGCTGCAGGGCCCGCTCCACCATTGACTGAAGCCCGCGTCCGTACTGGAATGGAAAGACTTCAGGACTCAAGAGTCTGCGGAGGTGCCGGTGTTCGTCGCAGAGTTCGCGCAACTGGCCGTCGCCACGGTCGTGCTGGCGGCCGTGGTCTTCGTGACGTCTTATGCCGTTGAACGGGGTCTGCGCCGCTCCCCCGATCCGGACGCGGCGTTCTGGTACTGCTTTTCCGGGCTGTGCTGCGCGCTGACCGTAGTACTGACTGCCGCGGTGCTGTTCCCGGCAGCCGTGCCGCTCTGGCTGATGCTCGCCGCCGGCTGCGCTGCCCCCGCTGTCTGGCGGATCAGCCGCCGCGCCACCGCCGTCGTCCATTATCAGGACACGCGCGGTTGGCATGAGGCCGCCGCGCAGCACGATGCCCTGCGCGCCCGCTGGCTCGCCTACGAACTGGACCCGGCGCTGGCCATCGACTACCCGGACATGTCCGACGTCTCGCGGCCGGAAACCGCTTCCTTGCTCCGCGCGCTGCGGCGGGCGGATGCCGTGCGCTTGCTTGGCCCGGATGACGACGGCGGTGCCAGCGCCTATCCTGCGGCCGTCGCCACCGCCGCCGCCCACCTGCGCGAGGCCGAGCTCGCGGCAGGGCGCCTGCCTGTCAGGCGAACGTCAGACCGGTGAGCCGCTCATAAGCTTCGACGTAGCGGGCCCGGGTCTTCTGCACAATCTCCTCAGGCAACGCCGGCGGCGGGGCGTCGGCGTTCTTGTTCCAGCCCGAGGCCGGCGATGTCAGCCAGTCGCGCACGAACTGCTTGTCGAAGGACGGCTGGGCCTTGCCCGGCGCATAGGTCTGCGCGTCCCAGAACCGCGAGGAGTCAGGGGTCAGCACCTCGTCGCCCAGGGTGATTTCGCCCGTCGCCGGATCAATCCCGAACTCCACCTTGGTGTCCGCGAGGATGATTCCCCGCTCCCGTGCAATCCCTTCGGCACGGGAGTAGATCTGCAGGGTCTTGTCGCGCAGCCGGGCGGCGGTCTCCGCCCCCACGGTCTGCACCACGGCATCGAAGGTGATGTTTTCGTCGTGTTCGCCCACGTCGGCCTTGGCCGACGGGGTGAAGATGGCCGGCTCCAACCGGGAGCCGTCCACCAAGCCGGCGGGAAGGGGAAGCCCGCACACGGTTTGGGATTGCCGGTACTCCGCCAGTCCTGAACCGGTCAGGTAGCCGCGGGCGATGCATTCCACCGGGAACATGTCCAGCTTCTTGCAGATCATCGCCCGGCCGGCCACGGCGTCGGGAACCTCGGTGGACACGACGTGATGCGCCACGGGATCAGTCCCGTGGGAAAGCTGTTCAAACCACCACAGGCTCAGCTGGGTGAGGATTTGGCCTTTGTCGGGGATCTCGGTGGAGAGCACATGGTCATAGGCGCTGATCCGGTCGCTCGCCACTACCAGCACGGTGTCGTTGCGCTGGTCCAGCAGCCCCTCGGCGGCAATATCGTCGCTGGCCGTTTCCACCTGCTGGGGCTCGGCGGGGACGTACAGGTCGCGGACCTTGCCGGAGTAGACATGCTTCCAGCCGGGCAGTTCCAGTACTTCGGGGGCGAATGCCATGGTGTTCCTCAGTCTCTCCGTGCCTCGGCCTGGGGCACGGTGCGCGTGCCCGGCGCGGGCACTTCGATTTTGCCTTCGGCCGCCAGCAGGGCAATGTCGGTGCGGTACTGCGAACCCTCCAGGCTGATCATGCCAATGCCTTCGTAAGCCCGTTCACGGGCTTCCACCAGATCTTCGCCCAGTGCGACGACGGCGAGTACCCGCCCGCCGGCGCTCACCACCTTGCCGTTGTCGTCCAAGGAGGTTCCAGCGTGGATCACGTGCACGTCCTCCAGTGCATTGGCCTTTTTCAAGCCGCGAATCCGGTCACCGGTGCGCGGCGGTCCCGGGTAATTCTCCGCGGCCAGCACCACTGTTACGGCGGAGCGCCTGGACCAGACCAACTGTTCGGCGTCATCCAGTTCCCCCTTGGCGGCGGCCAGCAGCAACCCGCCCAGCGGCGTGCGCAGCCGGGCCAGCACCGCCTGGGTTTCCGGGTCTCCGAAGCGGGCGTTGAATTCGATCACGCGCAACCCGCGGCTGGTGACGGCCAGCCCGCAGAACAGCACGCCCACAAACGGAGTGCCCCGGTTGGCCATCTCGCGGATGGTCGGCAGCGCCACGCGTTCCATGACTTCGTCGACGAATCCGTCCGGCAGCCAGGGCAGCGGCGTGTAGGCGCCCATGCCGCCGGTGTTCGGGCCTTCGTCGCCGTCGTAGATCCGCTTGAAATCCTGCGCCGGCACCAGCGGGATGGCGCGTTCGCCGTCGGAAATGACAAACAGGGACACTTCCGGGCCGTCGAGGAACTCCTCGATCACCACGGATCCGCCGGCGTCGAAGCAGGCCTGGGCGTGTGCCAGGGCGGCCCCGCGGTCCGCGGTCACCACCACGCCCTTGCCGGCCGCAAGCCCGTCGTCCTTCACCACGTACGGGGCGCCGAAGGCGTCCAGGGCTTCGGCCGCTTCTTCGGCATTGGTGGCCACGTGCGCCATGGCAGTGGGTACGCTCGCTGCGGCCATGACCTGCTTGGCAAAGGCCTTGGAGCCTTCCAGCCTGGCCGCTTCCTTGCTGGGACCGAACACCGGGATCCCGGCCGTGCGCAGCGGATCGGCCACCCCGGCGGCCAGCGGTGCCTCCGGGCCAACCACCACCAGGTCGGATTCCAGCCGCTGTGCCAGGGCTGTGACCGCTGCCGGATCGCTCGCGTCCACCTGGTGGGTGGGCACCAGCCGGGCGATGCCGGCGTTGCCCGGGGCGGCGTGGACCTCGGTGACAAAGGGATCGGCCAGCAGGGAACGGATTATCGCGTGTTCGCGGCCGCCGGGGCCGATCACAAGTACCTTCACAAGGAACTAGCCTACTGGGCGCGGGGCGGAGCCTCGAAGTTGTTGCGCCGGCCCTAAACTAAGTCCATGCCCGAGACATTCAAAGCCGCGGACGCCGTGGAGCTGGCCGTCGTTGAACGCAACGGTTTCATCGAGTCCCGCCATCTGGGCTCCGCCGTCGTCATGGCCGCGGACGGCACCGTGGTGACCGAACTGGGCGACATCACCGCCCCCATCTTCCCGCGCTCTGCGCTTAAACCCTTCCAGGCCCTGGCCTCCATGCAGTCCGGTGTCCCGCTGCGCGGCGACCAGGTCGCCATGGCCTGCGCCAGCCACGTGGGATCGCTGGAGCACATGGACGTGGTCGAGGGCATGCTCAAGGCCGCCGGCCTGACCGACGCCGATCTTCGCTGCCCCGCGGCCTGGCCGCAGGACGAGCAGGCGCGCGGCTGGCTAACCCGCACCGACCGCGGACAGCAGCGGCTGGCTTTCAACTGCTCCGGCAAGCACGCCGCGTTCCTGTGGGCGTGCGTGGAGAACGGCTGGAACATCCGCAATTACCTGGAGCCGAACCATCCCCTCCAGCGCCGCGTGATGGAAGTACTCGAGGAGTACGCCGAAGAGAAGATCGAGCACATCGCCGTCGACGGCTGCGGCGCCCCGGCGCCCGCGCTGTCGTTGACCGGCCTGGCCCGCGCCGTGGGCAAGCTGGCGAAGGCGCCGGCGGACAAGAACGCCGACGCCCGCGCCGCCACCATCGCCACCGCGATGCTGGACTACCCTTGGGCCGTCCACGGCCGGGGCCAGGAGAACACCGTGGTGATGGAGGAGCTGGGCATCCTGGCCAAGTCGGGTGCCGAAGGCGTGATGGTGATGGGCACACCGCAGGGCGTCTCGGTGGCCGTGAAAATCCTGGACGGCAGCGCCCGTGCCTGTTCGCTGATCGCCCTGACGCTGCTGGCCGCCACCGGTGCCACCGACGTGGAGAAGGTCGGCCCGGTGCTCGAGGACGTCGTCAAGCCGGTGCTCGGCGGCGGCCAGCCCGTCGGACGGCTGCGCCTGGCACCGCCCATGGTCGCCCTGCTGGATTA
Source organism: Arthrobacter sp. Dra40 (assembly GCF_059091905.1). Classification (NCBI taxonomy): domain Bacteria; kingdom Bacillati; phylum Actinomycetota; class Actinomycetes; order Micrococcales; family Micrococcaceae; genus Arthrobacter; species Arthrobacter sp. Dra40. The sequence continues at coordinate 10,959 of NZ_JBNHHB010000071.1, read as the reverse complement.
AGCAGCGGACGGACCGTTCATGGGAGCACGACGCCGGATCCCGGCTCCGGAGGGCAACGCTGCCCTGAGTGCGTGGCGGGGCGGGGCCACGGACCGGAAAACCACCGCCACCGCAGTGCGCTACGCGCTGGAGGAACTGGCCGAACGGGCCCCGGGCAACAGCGTGGAGGTGCGGGTGCCGCCGTTTGGTGTGGCCCAGTGCATCGAAGGCCCCCGGCACACCCGCGGTACCCCGCCGAATGTGGTGGAAACCGACCCGGCCACCTGGCTTGCCCTCGCCACCGGAGCACTCGGGTGGGACACCGCCGTCGCCGCAGGCAAGGTCTCGGCCTCCGGACTGCGGGCCGAACTGGCGGACAAGCTGCCGCTCTTCGCCCGGTAGGCTGGAACGTATGACTTCTGAGCAAGAACCGGCTCGCGACCGCAGACACACCGAGCCGGAGCGCCGCGACGTCACCGTCCGCCGGGCACCGAGGTTTGTGCCCTTCATCTTTGTCTGGGCCGTGCTGGGTGTTGTGATCGCTGCGGTGTCTGCCTACACCGGCCCGGAAAACGCTGAGTTCACCCGCGGCACGGTGTTCGCCTTCCTCGCCGTGCTGTTCGCCTTGGCCGGCATCCTGGTGGGGTCGCTGCTGTTCCTGCTAGTGGACCGGACCAGCGTCAAGCGGGCCAAGCAGGCCACCGCCGTGGCCGAGCCCGGACAGGACGGCCCCCCGGCGGACGCGGCGGACGGTGTGGACGCGGCGGACGGGGAAAGCGCTTCAGCGGGCGCCTCCCCGAACGGCGGGGACTTTCCCAACCAGCCCATCGGCCACGGTGGAAGCAGTGCCGCCGGCCGGGATCAGGACGGCGAAACCGAGGGCGAACGCCGGGCGTAACCTGCCGGCAGGCACTCGTAATGACCGTCACCTCGATGATGCCGGACGGCGGACGCATGAGAGAATGAGCGGGTGGCACGCGGCGACGGAAAACTCTCCCATGAACTACTACCCGGCGAAAAAGGACCCCAGGACGCCTGTGGCGTTTTCGGCGTCTGGGCACCCGGGGAAGAAGTAGCAAAACTCACCTACTACGGCCTGTACGCTCTCCAGCACCGCGGACAAGAGTCCGCAGGCATTGCTACCAGTGACGGCAAACGCATCAATGTCTACAAGGACATGGGGCTGGTCTCCCAGGTCTTCGACGAAACGACGCTCAACACGCTGAGCGGGCATATCGCCGTCGGCCATTGCCGCTACTCCACCACCGGCGGCTCCACCTGGGCCAACGCGCAGCCGACCCTGGGCGCTACCGCCACCGGCACCGTGGCGCTGGCCCATAACGGCAACCTGACCAACTCAGCCGAGCTGTACGAAAAGGTCCTGGAAAAGTTCGGCAAGCCCGACCGCGGCGAGCTGGCCCAAGGCAACACCACCGACACCGCGCTGGTCACCGCGCTCATGGCCGGTGAAGAGGGCCAGACCCTCGAGGAACGTTCCTTGGAGCTGCTGCCCAAGCTGCGCGGCGCCTTCTGCTTCACGTTTATGGACGAGGGCACCCTCTACGCCGCCCGCGACCCGGCCGGAGTCCGGCCGCTGGTGCTCGGACGACTGGAGCGCGGTTGGGTGGTGGCCTCGGAGACCGCTGCCCTGGACATCGTCGGCGCATCCTTCGTCCGCGAAGTTGAACCCGGCGAATTCCTCGCGATCGACGAGAACGGCCTGCGGTCCCAGCGCTTCGCGGAGAAGAAGCCGGCCGGCTGCGTCTTCGAATACGTCTACCTGGCCCGGCCCGACACCTCTATCAACGGCCGCAGCATCCACGCTGCCCGTGTGGAGATGGGCCGCAGGCTGGCAAAAGAGCACCCGGCCGACGCCGATCTTGTCATTCCGACGCCGGAATCCGGAACGCCCGCGGCGATCGGTTACGCCGAAGCGTCCGGCATCCCGTACGGCCAGGGACTGGTCAAAAACGCCTACGTGGGCCGGACCTTCATCCAGCCCAGCCAGACCATCCGCAAGCTGGGCATCCGCCTGAAGCTGAACCCGCTGAAGTCGGTCGTGCAGGGCAAGCGCCTGGTGGTAATCGACGACTCGATCGTCCGCGGCAACACCCAGCGGGCCCTGGTCCGGATGCTGCGCGAAGCCGGCGCGGCCGAGGTGCACGTGCGGATCTCCTCGCCGCCCATCAAGTGGCCGTGCTTCTACGGCATCGACTTCGCGAACCGGGCAGAGCTGATCGCCAACGGCGTCGGCGTGGAGGAAGTCCGCGCTTCCCTCGGCGCCGACAGCCTGGGCTACATCTCCGAGGCGGGCATGATCGAGGCCACGGAGCAGCCGCGCGAGCGGCTCTGCACCGCCTGCTTCACCGGGGAGTATCCGATCGAACTGCCGTCAGCGGACCGCTTGGGCAAAAACCTGCTGGAACGCAGCGATGTACCAACGGAGCACGGCTCCTGCGACCCGGGTCCGGATTCGGATCTGGAGAAACTCCTGACCGCCGAAGACAAGAAAGAGCGAGTATGACCTCCCCCGAACAGGGCCAGATCACCTACGCCAGCGCCGGAGTCGATGTCGAAGCCGGCGACAAGGCAGTAGAGCTGATGAAGGGTGCCATCAAGGCCACTCACAACTCCAACGTGGTCGGCGGCGTCGGTGGTTTCGCCGGTCTGTACGACGTTTCGGCCCTGCTGAAGTACCGCAAGCCCCTGCTCGCGACTTCCACCGACGGTGTGGGTACCAAGGTGGCGATCGCCCAGGCCATGGACATCCACGACACCATTGGCTTCGACCTTGTGGGCATGGTGGTGGACGACATTGTGGTCGTCGGCGCGGAGCCACTGTTCATGACCGACTACATCGCCTGCGGCAAGGTGGTCCCGGAGCGGATCGCCGACATCGTGCGGGGCATCGCGGCCGCCTGCGAAGTGGCCGGCACTGCACTGGTGGGAGGCGAGACCGCCGAGCACCCCGGGCTGCTGGGCGAACATGAATACGACGTTGCCGGTGCTGCCACGGGTGTGGTCGAAGCCGACGCCCTGCTGGGCCCGGAGCGGGTCAAGGACGGGGACGTCGTCATCGGCATGGCGTCCTCGGGCATCCATTCCAACGGGTATTCCCTCGTCCGCCGGGTAATCAACCACGCCGGCTGGGCGCTGGACCGGCAGGTCACCGAGCTGGGCCGGACGCTGGGCGAGGAACTGCTGGAGCCTACGCGCGTCTACGCAGCGGATTGCCTGGACCTGGCCCGCTTTGAAGCGGCCGGCGTGCACGGGTTCAGCCACATCACCGGCGGCGGCCTGGCCGCCAACCTCGCACGCGTGTTGCCGCAAGGTCTCATGGCCACGGTGGACCGCTCCACGTGGGAGCTGCCTGCCATCTTCAAGCTCATCGCCGAACTGGGCAATGTTCCGCAGGCCGATCTGGAGCGGACGCTTAACGTGGGCGTCGGCATGGTTGCCATCGTGGATGCCGCCGGAGCTGACGCCGCCCTGCAGCGGCTGAACGAGCGCGGGCTGCCCGCTTGGGTCATGGGCCAGGTGGGCCGCCTCGACGCATCGCTGGGCGGCGTGGACTTCGTCCAAGGCGCCAAGGGCGTCGATGGCGGCGCCGTTCACCTGGTCAATTCGTACGCCTGAGCGGTCCCTGACGCCAAGACGCCCCTGCACCGCAACCCGGTGCAGGGGCGTTGTGCTTCGACCGGGGTGTCCACGGCCCACCCCGGTGGGACACTAACCGTATGGGCGCATATGTGGTGGTGGTGTTCATCAAGCCGGTACACGCCGGCTACATGTTCCCGCGCAGCCACTGGCCGCTGCACATCACGCTGGCGCGCTTCGACACTAAAGAACCACCCGACCTCGTTGGCGAGCGGATCGACGGCGTATTTTCCGCCATGCTGGAGTTTGACGTACGCGCCGGAGCGGATGACTTCTTCGGAAGAAACCATTCCGTGCCGGTCTCGCTTGTGGAACCGCATCCGCAACTGCAGTTGCTGCACGACCGCATGCTTGAAGCACTCGGTCCGGACATCCATCTGCTCAGCCCGCACCACGCCCGCCAGAACTTCCGGCCGCACATCAGCCACCAGGCAGAAAGGCGGCTGCAGCCCGGCGATGTTGTCCGCGTGGAACAGGCAGCGCTGGTGGATATGCGGCCCGACGGGGATTCAAAGCACCGCCGGGTCATCGCCGTGTGGAAACTGGCCGGCAGCGGAAACTGAGCGCCAACCAATACCTTCGGCGCCCGGCTCCGAATACCAGGTGTGAAAACACTTAAGAGCCTCCCATCCGCTTCCGCCGCTGCCGTGCTCGCGGGGCTGGTCTCCGCCGGTGTCCTGCTGGGTGCTGCCCGGTTAGTCGGAGCCTGGTTCACCGCCGCGGCCGCTCCGCTGCTGGCCTTGGGCGCCGCTTTCATCGATTTCACGCCCGCCTGGCTCAAAACCTTCGCCGTCGAGACGTTCGGCACGGCTGACAAGATGGTCTTGTTTATTGCCATGGGCGTGGTCATGGCTCTGCTGGCCGGACTGGTCGGGCTGCTGGCGTACCGGCGCTGGCTGCTGGGAGCCGCCGCCGTCGTGCTGCTGGGAACGGCGGCCGGCGCGGCAGTCATCACCCGCTCTGGCGCCGGAGTCTTGGATCTGGTGCCGACGGCAGCCGGCACCCTCGCCGGGCTGGCGTCTCTGCGCCTGCTGGTGCATCTCATTCCACGGCACCGAGGCAACGCGGAGCCGTACGAGCCGGCGGTCTCCGCTCCCTCGCGCCGCTCCTTCTTTGCTGCAGCTGCCCTCCTCACCGCCGGGGCAGCCGTCATGGCTGCCGGGAGCGGAGCTCTGGCAGGAATCCGCGGCAGCCTGCGCGACATCCGCGACGCTCTGCGGCTGCCCGGTCCGGCGGTGCCTGCCCCGGCGGTGCCTGCCGGCGTGCACGCTCCAGTGGCCGGAGTGGTCCCCTTTGTGACGCCGAATCCGGATTTTTACCGGGTCGACACCGCACTTGCCGTGCCCCAAGTGGATCCGAAGACGTGGCACTTGCGCGTCCACGGGATGGTGCACAACGAATTCAGCCTCAGCTTCTCTGAATTGCTCGCGTCCGACCTGGTGGAGTCCTACATGACATTGACCTGCGTCTCCAATGCCGTAGGCGGGGAATTGTCCGGAAATGCGAAGTGGCTGGGCTATCCCCTGGCCCGGATCCTGGAACGGGCCCGGCCGCTCCCCGGCGCAGACATGGTGCTCTCCACGAGTGCCGACGGTTTCAGCGCCTCCACGCCGCTGGAGGTGCTGCGGGACGGGAGGGACGCCTTGTTGGCCGTGGGGATGAATGGCGAGCCGCTTCCGCTGGAGCATGGTTTCCCGGTGCGGATGGTTGTTCCCGGCCTCTACGGGTTCGTCTCCGCCACCAAGTGGGTGGTGGACCTGGAGGTAACGAGGTTCCAGGACAAAACCGCGTACTGGACCGACCGCGGCTGGTCCGAGCGGGCTCCCGTCAAGACGGCATCACGGATCGAAAGCCCGCGCCCGTTCGCGCGGCTGCAACCCGGCACCGTTGCCGTGGGCGGCACCGCCTGGGCGCAGCACCGCGGCATCGACCGGGTGGAGGTCCAGGTGGATGACGGGCCCTGGCAACAGGCCGAGCTCGCCGCGGAGGCCAGCGTGGATACCTGGCGCCAGTGGTCCTACAGTTGGCAGGCCACGCCCGGCGACCACATGCTGCGCGTCCGGGCCAGTGACCGGGTGCAAGGCCTGCAGACCGAGGAGCGCGCCGAACCCATTCCGGACGGCGCCTCGGGCTGGCATTCCGTCCGGGTCACGGTCGGAAGCTGAACGGGGGTCTCCGACAGCTTTTTCACATTTTGTCCCATCCCGCCCAATCCGCCGTCCTGCCGGTTCCGAATACACCATGGCAGCCCGGGGTTTCCACCGGGAACAGCAGGCGGAAGCTACCGCCGCACTTCTAGGGAGATACGCCATGTTGAAAACCAGCAAGAGGACTATTGCAACCTTCGGACTCGCAGCAGCGGCGACGCTGAGCCTCGCGGCGTGCGGCGGCGGCTCCGGATCAGGCACCCAGGCAGGAACCACCCCCGAACAGACCATGACGCCGACGCAGTCCATGGCACCGACGCAGTCCATGGCCCCGGAGACGCCCATGGGCACCCAAATGGGCGGTGCCATGGCCGGTTTGGTGGGCCCGGGCTGTGCCGACTACGCCAAGGCGGTGCCCAGCGGGAACGGATCCGTGGAGGGTATGGCGAAAGAACCAGTCGCCACCGCGGCTTCTCACAACCCGATGCTGACCCAGCTGACCGCCGCGGTCTCCGGAAAGGTGAACCCCAAGGTCAACCTGGTGGACACGCTGAACAGCGGCACGTTCACCGTCTTCGCTCCCGTGGACGATGCCTTTAAGGCGATCCCCAAGGCCACCATGGATTCCCTTAAAAAGGATGACGCCACACTCAGCAAGATCCTGACCTACCACGTGGTGGAGGGACAGCTGGCCCCGGCTGACGTCACGGGCGAGCACAAGACGGTCGAGGGTGCCAGCTTGAAGGTCACCGGCAGCGGCAATGACCTGATGGTCAACGGCGCGAAGGTGGTGTGCGGCGGAGTGAAAACCGCGAACGCTACGGTCTACATGGTGGACTCGGTGCTGATGCCTCCGGCAAAGTAGCACGCGCCCTTCCGGAAGGCGCATCCAGCGCCAACCGCAGGAGCACGACGGCGGCGCATCAGCCGCCGTCGTGCCTGGGGGAAGGCTTCTCCCAGCGTTTTCTTCTCCTTCGCGGAAACGTCAGCAAGAGTCAGGAGGTGTGCGGTGTCCGAGGGGCATGAGAGCCTTGAGTCCATGCGATTGCCATGGCTGCGTTCCGTGGGCCCAACCGCCCCGGCATCGCACGAGGAGCTCATCCGCCGTGTGGGGCTGGGCGATGAGCCGGCGTTCGAGGCGCTCTACGACGCGGTGGCACCCACGATTTTCGGACTCGTCCGCAGAGTAGTCCGCGATCCCGCCCAAAGCGAGGAGGTCAGCCAGGAAATCTTCGTGGAGATTTGGCAGAACGCGCGGCGCTTCGACCCCGCCCGAGGCCAGGCTTTGTCCTGGATCCTGGTGATAGCGCACCGCCGGGCGGTAGACCGGGTACGCGCCAGCCAAGCCAGCGTTGACCGGGACCTGCGGCAAGGGGTTAAGGAATACCAGGCCAGCTACGATGACGTGGCCGATACGGTGGAAATGCGGCTGGAAGCCGAACGCGTTGCCACCGCACTACAGACATTGACGGACAGCCAGCGCGAAGCCATCACGCTGGCCTACTACGGCGGCCACACCCACCAGGAGGTTGCTAAGCTGCTTCACGTTCCGGTGGGGACGGTCAAAACACGGATCCGCGACGGCATGATCCGGCTACGGGACAAGTTGGGAGTGGCGTAATGGACGAGCAGCTGCATCTGTTGACCGGTGCCTACGCACTCAACGCCCTGGACGATCACGAACGCGCCGCCTTCGAGCGGCACGCGCTGGCCGACGAGGACTGCCGGGAAGAAATCCGAGGGCTCAGCGAGACCGCGGCCCTCCTGGCTTACGGGACCCCGGCCATGGCACCGCCGCCGGAGCTCAAGGACTCGGTGATGGCCGCCATCCGCAACACCCGGCAGGTGTCGGCGGACGCGGCAGTGGTTGATCTGCAGCAGCCCCGCGCCGGACGTTCCTCCGGGAAGCGCTCCAAGACTGACCGGAACCAGGGCAGTAGCGGCCATCCGACGGCGGTGCGCTGGCTCGGCGCTGCCGCCGGCATCCTGCTGGTGGGCACCGCTGCACTCGGCGGCTGGGCGCTGGGGCTCTCCAGTGAACAGGCCCGGACCGAGGAGCAACTGCAGGCTCTTGCCCACCAGCAGGCACAGGTCATGTCGGTGTTGACGGCACCGGATGCCAAGGTGATCCCCGGGCAACTGCCGAATGGCGCCATCGTCACCATCGCTGTTTCCGCAAAGGCTGACATGGCGGCGGTCATCGCGCACGGGTTGCCTGAACTTGCCCCTGAAAGAACGTACGAACTCTGGCTGATCTCCGACGGGGTGGCAGCACCTGCGGGCCTGCTGTCGGCTGGAGCCTCGGGCGAGACCAGCATGCAACTGCTCCACGACATCTCGGGTGCCACCCACGTGGGCATCACGGTGGAGCCTGCCGGAGGTTCGCCGCAGCCCACGACTGACCCCATCATGGTCCAAAAGTTGTGAAACCGGGAGAAGGAAACGACCGGGAAAGGGGCGACTGAGGCTCAGTCAGCCGACGTTGCGGCTGCCGTGATCTTCGTCGTCGTCATACGGATCTGCGTACTTGTCCTCATAGTCCGAATAGTCCGGCTCGTACGGATCCTCGGAAAACGTGTCGGAGTTATGGCGTTTCGCAGCGCCGAGTTCGCGCTGGAGAGCAGTGAGGTCAGTGGCCGGGCTGAAATACTTCATGTCCCGGGCCTGCCTGGTTGCTTTTGCCTTCTGACGGCCGCGCCCCATGGCGTGACCCCCTTTGTACGTCGATCCGGAGGTGGTCGCACGACTAGCGCACGAGGCCCCGGAATAATTGATCAATTCTGTCGTACCTATAGGGTACATGGTTTTCCGCACCGCTCGTGGCAGGCAACGAGCGGCAGCCAGCGGCCCTACCCGTCCCTGAAACGGCAAAATCGTGCGGGGACTCGGGATTGTTGGCTAAAGTCATCGTGGACCCGTTCTCTTTTCCTCCCGGAGAACAACACGCACGGAAGGCAAGTTTCCCCATGAGCGAACAGGACAAGCGGCCTGACGACGGCGGGAGGCCTCCGCAGGAGCGCCCGGAGCACCCGGAGGTGCCGGATCCCGACCTCCACGTCAGTGCCGACGACGTCGAACTCGCTGAACCTACGCTCGGCGAGGCCCGTATCAGCGAGGAAACCGCTGCCGAAGCCGATCTGGCCAAGGCCGCCGCCGAAGCCGAACAGGTCGAACGGGAAGCGGACGCCGCCGGCCAGTTGGTGGGCGGCAAGGGCGAGGACGTCGCCAAGGCCCGTGGCACCGCTCCCGCCGGCGCACCCGTCGAAGATCAGAGCCAGGCCGGCGCACCCGCCGGAGATCAGAGCCGGGCCGGCGCACCCGCCGGCGGCGAAGACCCGACCGGTACGGCAGCCGAAAATCAGGGCCAGGCGGGCGCGGCCATCGGCGATCGCGGCCCGGCGCACAGTGCAGGGGCAGCGGACCCGTCCCACAGCGCAGGTGCAGTGCCCGTGATGGGTGCCCCGGAGGCAGCGGCGTCGTCGTCCGCAGCCATCCCGCCCTCGGAGTGGGATTCCGCACCCCCCAGCAGCGACGGCTCCGCGCCCGAGAAGAATTGGTATTCGACCGGCACGGCAGGCATGCCCCCGGCGAATGCGGGTAAGGACGCCGACGCCGGCGGCCCCGCCCCTGGACCGGGACGGAAGATGGACTGGAAGCCGCTCGTCATCATCGGCGCCGTCGTCGTGGTGGCCATCGTGATCATCGCCATGATCGTTTCGAGCCTGACCAGTAGCTCGCCGGCCGATGGAACGGCCACTTCCGCGGCGTCCCGGAGCCCCGCGGCGTCCGCCAATGCAGACGGTGTCATCGCAGAAGGCGTCTCACCGTTCGACTTCCAGCAGGGCCAATGCTTCACAAAATTCGAGGCCGTAATGCGGGAAGCCACAGTGGTCACCTGCGAGACCCCGCATACCGCTCAACTGGTCGGGACGTTCTCCTACGACGTCGATGAAGAGTTCCCGGGCGCCGATGAACTGAACATCAAGGCGCAGGAAGTCTGCACCGCCGTCGTCCTCAATGACTCCGCGGCAGACCAGCCCGACATCAAGGACTCCTACGGCATGCCCTCCAAGGAGACATGGGCACAGGGCGACCGCAGGATCGACTGCTTCAAGATCGCCGAAAAAGGCCAGGAAATTACCGGATCGCTCATCGACCAGTAAGTCCTGGTTGACCAGTAACCCACCGGCACGAGAACGTCCGGCGGCCGCTGAGCGGGGCCGCCGGACGTTTCGGGTTCCGCAGGTTTATCCGCCCCGGACCGCACCGACTTTCGACGTGACCGTCAGGCCGCCGGCCCCGCCTTCGACGTCGATCTCCGGTACATCCACCAGCACGGTATCGCCGTCGCTAATCTCGCCGGCCAGCAGGCCCCGGGCCAGCTTGTCGCCGATCTCGCGCTGTACCAGCCGGCGCAGCGGACGGGCGCCGAAGGCGGGATCGAATCCGGTCAGGGCCAGCCACTCCCGCGCTGCATCCGAGACCTCAAGCGTCAGCCGGCGCTCCGCCAGCCGGGCGGCCAGCGAGGCCACCTGCAGGTCCACAATCCGGGAGAGTTCCTCGATGCTCAGCGGGTCGAAGATGATCACGTCGTCCAGCCGGTTCAGGAACTCCGGCTTGAAACTGGCATGCACCACATTCAGCACTGCTTCGCGCTTCTTGTCCTCGTCCATCGTCTGGTCCACCAGGAACTGCGAACCAAGGTTGGAGGTCAGCACCAGGATGACATTGCGGAAGTCCACGGTCCGGCCCTGCCCGTCGGTGAGGCGCCCGTCGTCGAGCACTTGCAGCAGGATGTCGAAAGCCTCGGGGTGGGCTTTCTCCACCTCGTCCAGCAGCACCACGGAGTAGGGACGGCGCCGGACGGCCTCGGTCAGCTGGCCGCCTTCCTCATAGCCCACGTAGCCGGGAGGTGCGCCGACCAGCCGGGACACCGAATGCTTCTCCGAGTACTCGCTCATGTCGATCCGCACCATGGCGCGTTCGTCGTCGAACAGGAAGTCCGCCAGCGCCTTGGCCAGTTCCGTCTTGCCGACGCCGGTGGGGCCCAGGAAGAGGAAGGAGCCGGTGGGCCGGTCCGGGTCGCTGATGCCGGCCCGGGCACGGCGCACGGCATCGGACACCGAGGCAACGGCCTTGGACTGGCCGATCAGCCGGGAGCCGATGAACTCCTCC